>JAGRED010000439.1 GCA_020446725.1 Parvularculaceae bacterium
AAGAAGCCGGCCATTTTTCCCTGATTTCAACCCGGCTCGGGGAACTCGGCAGCCATTACGGGGCGATGCCTGCCCATGGCGGCCTCTGGGACGCGGCGCGGGAGACGAGCGACAGCGTCCTTGCGCGACTTACAATCGTTCCAATGGTGTTTGAGGCAAGAGGGCTCGATGTCACGCCCGGCCTGGGGCGACGGTTCCACAATGTTGGCGATGAGCCGAGCGCCCGCCTTATCGAGCGCATTCTGGCGGATGAGATCGGCCATGTGGCGGCCGGGGTCCGTTGGTTCACTCAAGTTTGCGAGGCGAAAAAGCTGGACGCTGAAGCGGCCTTTCGCACCATCGTCTCGGACCGTTTCCGAGGCGGACTGAAACCGCCTTTTAACCAGTCGGCGCGAGATGAAGCGGGCTTTCCAACGTCGTTCTATACGGGCTGGAACAGTCCTTGCGGGACCGCTATCCACGCAGCGGCCCTAAGTCATTAAAAAAGTATGGTTATTTCATCACATAACAGTTGCGAAATGAGGCCAGATCGGCTGCAATATCTTAAGGGGTGGTATCGTACAACGCTGTGGGCGTTTACTAGGGGCGACTTTGAATGAGCCGCAAGAAATCCGGCCAGGCGAAGCGTTTTATCAGCCGTTGGTTTAAAGAACGGCAGATTTACCACCGCAGCGACGGCGTCGTTCATTTCATTTCGATGTCGGCGCGCACCCAGATTGCGCTGGCGACGGTCATCGGCGCAGCCCTCCTCTGGGTCGCCTATGCGTCCGTGAACGTTGTTTTCAAAGAACAAATCATCGTCGCCAAAGAGCGCGACCGCCGTGTCGTCGAGACCGTTTTCAACAAGAGGCTCGCCCAGTCGCAACGCGCCTATGACGATGTGAGCTCCCTGAACGTCATCATGCAGCAGGAATTCGACGCCACGATGGCCGAGATTTCCGCCCGGCATCAGACGCTCAAGAGCATGGTCGAGCGCAAGGCGTCAGCCGACACCGACCTTGAAGCCCTTGCGAAAGGCCTGTCAGAGGCCGGTTCGCCGAATGGCCAGAAGCCGACTAACGGCAACCGAATCATGATCGACGTGACGCCGACGGAGCCGACGCCGCGCCAGTCTCGCGTGTCGCTCTTGCGCAAGCAGGCGGAACGCGAAGCCTTCGCCCAAGGTGCGGACATTCCCGCCAACAGCCCGGCGGCGCCGGCCCTCATGCAGATGCGGGCCGCTTCGACGGATCTCTATGTCGAACAGGTGCTCCTGCTCGCATCGCTGGAAGAACGCGCCGAGAAGCAGGTCGACGAATTGCGCATGGTGCTCGCAACAACCGGCGTTGGCGCGGAACAGCTCGTCCAACCGCCGAAAATCTCTAACATGGTGTTGGCTCAGGGCGGACCGTTCATTGACGCATCTAACCTTTCCAACGCGTCTTCGTCCTTTTTCCGTCACGCCAATCGCGCGGGCCTTGTCGTAGACGAGCTACGCGAGGTTCAGGACGCGGTTAATTCAATCCCGCTCTCCTCGCCGTTGACCGTCAGCCGGAAGTTCACAAGCGGTTTCGGCGTCCGTCGCGATCCGATCAACGGACGGGCCGCCAGCCATCACGGCATCGATTTCTCAGCCGCTTGGGCGTCTCCGGTCACTGCCACGGCGAGCGGCGTTGTGAAGTTCGCCGGCGTTCGCCAGGGCTTCGGCCGGGTGGTCGAAATTGATCACGGCAACGGGTTCATGACGCGTTACGCTCATCTTAACCGAATTACTGTACAGCAGGGACAACGGGTGAAGCTGCACCAAAAGGTCGGCGAGCTCGGCAATAGCGGTCGAAGCACGGGACCGCATGTTCATTATGAGGTGCTTTTCCGGGGGCAACCCCGAAACCCTCAGCGTTTTATCGAGGCTGGCAGGTATGTTTTCGAAAGCTAAGCAAAAATCGGGGAATGAGGAGCGCGTCAAAGCAGCGCCGCCTGATATCAGCGCAACCGCAGCCGCCCCTTCCGCCGCTCAGTCAAAAAGGTCGAGTTCCATGAAGGCCGCTGGCGTTCCTTCTATCATTTCGGCGGATGTCGTTCTCCGCGGCAATATCAATTCGGCGGGCGAAGTTCAGCTCGACGGCGTGCTTGAGGGCGATATGAAAGCCTCAACGCTGATCGTCGGGGAAAAAGCCTCGGTCAAAGGCGAGATCGCCTGTGAGAGCGTTGTCGTCCGCGGCCGCGTTGAAGGCGGCATTCGCGCCAAACAAGTGGCGCTCGCAGCCACAGCGCATATCATCGGCGACATTCTGCACAGCTCATTGTCGGTCGAGAGCGGCGCTCATTTCGAAGGCAATTGCCGCCATTCCGACGATCCGCTTTCCGAGGCGGCCGCCAGCGATTTCCGCAAAGCGCGCCCGCTCGGCGGCCCGGCGCCGCGCCCGGTCGCATCGGCATCACTTGATGACGGCGGACGAGGCGCCGCGAACGAAGCGCCGTCCTTCCTGAGCCAGTCGCGCTCGCCGCTTCGCTGATTTCTGCGCAAGCTGGAATGAATAGCAGGCGCCGGCCTCAATGAGGCCGGCGTTTTTTATGCTTCCGCCGCCGCGTTTGTAATCTTCTGCGCAAGCGCGGCGGCCATGAACTCATCAAGGTTGCCGTCCAGCACGTCATCGGGATCCGGACTTTCGACGCTGGTCCTCAGATCTTTCACCATCTGATAGGGCTGCAATACGTATGAGCGTATCTGGTGTCCCCAACCGATATCAGTCTTCGCGTCTTCCGTCGCGCGTGCGGCTTCCTCACGCTTCTGCAATTCAAGCTCGTAAAGCCGCGCGCGGAGCATGATCCACGCCGTCGCACGGTTCTTGTGCTGCGATCGTTCGTTCTGACACTGAACGACAATCCCGGTCGGTATGTGTGTGATCCGCACCGCTGAGTCAGTCGTGTTCACGTGCTGCCCGCCGGCGCCTGACGCCCTGAACGTATCGATGCGGACGTCGCCTTCGCTGACATCGACCTCAATCGCGTCATCAATAACCGGATAGACCCAGACTGATGCAAACGATGTGTGGCGGCGGGCGTTCGAATCATAGGGCGAAATCCGGACAAGCCGGTGCACGCCCGATTCCGTCTTTAGCCAGCCATATGCGTTAAAACCCGAGACCTTCACGGAGGCGGATTTTATCCCGGCCTCCTCGCCGGCTTGCTGTTCGATGATTTCCGTCGAGAAGCCGCGCTTCTGCGCCCAGCGGAGATACATTCGCAAAAGCATCGCGGCCCAATCGTTTGACTCAGTGCCGCCTGCGCCGGGGTGTATTTCAAGGAAGCAATCATTCGAGTCCGCTTCACCGGACAACAATGCTTCGGTCTCAGCCTTGGACGCGCGTTCGGCCAGGCTTTTTATCAGCTCATATACTTCATTTGACGCGTCTTCATCGCTTTCCGACGCCGCCATCTCAGCGAGCGCTTCAAGGTCTTCCCGTTCTGCAGAAATTTCCGAAATTGCCTTGATTTGCGATTCAAGCGCCGTGCGTTCCTGCATCAGCTTGCGCGCGACCTGCGGATCATTCCAGAAATCCGGCGCTTCCGAACGCGCATTCAATTCCTCTAGGCGTCTGTTCGCGCGATCCCAGTCAAAGACGCCTCCTCAGCAGACCGAGCGACAGCCCGATCTGCTCTGACAGGGATTCAATATCAGTTCGCATACATCAAAATGCCCGTTTGCGTTGAACGCCGCCCGTTCAACCGATCAATAAAGACCGTTCAAATCGTCGGTCGCAGGCGGTGCGGTCTCGTCTTGCGGCGATACCGGAGTCGCGCTCAACGGGTCAAGGCTGAGATCATCCAGTGATGGACCTGATGTAAGCGAGTCCTCGGCCTTGAAGGCTTCCAGGATGACGTTCGGGTCAGAAGGCCCTGCGGGCCGTCCTGTTTTCGCATTCACTCGAACGAGCCTGATGCCTGACGGAATACGGAAGGGTATGCCCGGCTCGTCTTTCAACGCTGCCGCCATGAATTCACCGAAAATGGGCGCCGCAACGCGGCCGCCCGCCTCGCCTTGTCCGAGCGTCTGCGGCATGTCGAAGCCGACAAAAACGCCCGCCGCAAGATCCGGCGCAAACCCGACAAACCAGGCGTCTTTGTAATCGTTCGTCGTGCCGGTTTTTCCAGCGATCGGCTTGTCGACAACTTTCTTGACCGCGGAACCCGTCCCGCGCGCCACCGCCCCTTCAAGCATCGAGACGATTTGATACGCAGTGCGTGGATCCATCACCTGCTCACGATTATCGGCAAGCTGCGGCTCCGCCTGTCCCGACCAAGCCTGGTCACGACAATTGAAGCACTCGCGCTCATCATGCCGATAGACGGACTTGCCTGACCGATCCTGCACGCGGTCGATGACAAACGGATCGACATGCTTCCCGCCATTAACAAACGTCGCATATCCGGACGTTATTCGCGTAAGCGTCGTTTCGCCTGAGCCAAGCGAGATCGCCAATTCCCTCGGCAAACTATCCGAAAGCCCGAACTTCGAGACGTAATCGACAATCCTTCCGATGCCGAGGTCCTGCGCCAGCCGGGCCGTCATCGTGTTGCGCGATTGTTCAATGCCGAGGCGCAACGTGCTTTCGCCGTAAAAGCGACCTTCAGCATAGTTCCCTGGTTTCCACCAACTGTCGACGCCCGGCGCGACAAACGGCGCGTCAAGCACGATGCTTGACGGCGTGTAACCGCTATCGAGGGCCGTCGCATATACAAATGGTTTGAAGGTCGAACCCGGTTGGCGCTTCGCCTGTATCGCCCGGTTGAATTCCGACATCTGGAATGAGAAACCGCCGACCATTGCGAGGACGCGCCCCGTATGCGGATCAATGGCGACCAAGGCGCCGTTGACAGCGGGCGGTTGGCGCAAGGCGTAAGACCCATCGCTTTCGCCAATCGCCTCAGCATAGATGACATCGCCGCGCTTCAGCGCCTGTCCGACTGAAGTGATCTCCGGCCCCATCGAGTCAACCGCTTTATAGGCGCGCGCCCATTGCATGTCCTTAAGAGCGATCGAGCCTTCCGAACCGTCAGCAAAACCAATTTTCGCCGCCGCGCCTTTCGTCTCAAGAACCAGCGCCGGCTTCCACGGCGAAAGGTCTGAAGAAAGATGCTTGTTGGAGAACAGCGTTTTCTCAACTTCCGTGAAATCTGCAGCCCAATTGTCAGTCACCGACATTGACGAGATCGCGCCGCGCCAGCCATGCCGCTGATCGTATTCCACAAGCCAGCGCCTCAACGCCTCGCCTGCGGCCCGCTGGAACCGCGGATCAATGGTCGTGCGCACCGCCAGACCGCCATCATACAACGCGTCGGAACCATATCGTTCCGCGATCTGTTTGCGGACCTCTTCCGCGAAATATTCGGACGCCCAATCACGTGCGCCAAGCGCCGGCGCAATTTGCGCGTTCAGCGGCTCAGCCCGTGCGGTCTCCATCTGCTCCTGCGTGATCTTGCCATCTTCGAACAGGCGACCGATCACCCAATTTCGGCGTTCCACCGCACGATCGTAATTGTGCACCGGATGGTAATTGCTCGGTCCCTTTGGGATCGCCGCCAAATACGCCGCTTCTTCAACCGTAAGCTCATCAAGCGATTTGTCGAAATAGTTCAGCGCAGCGGCGGCAACGCCGTAAGAACGGTTTCCGAGATAAATCTCATTGAGATAGAGTTCGAGAATATGATCTTTCGTAAACGCTTTCTCGATACGGCGCGTGACAAGCCATTCTTTCATCTTGCGCTCGATTTTCTGCTCGCTCGATAAAAGAAAATTCTTCGCCACCTGCTGCGTGATGGTCGATCCGCCTTCGAGACGCCGTCCGCGCACTAAATTGCCGATGTTTGAAACCTGAGCCCTTACGATACCTTTGAAGTCGAGACCCGCATGCTCGTAAAAGCTCTTGTCCTCGGCTGATATGAAGGCGTCTTTTACGAGATCGGGCATTGACTCGATCGGAACGAACAGGCGCCGCTCGCGGGCGAATTCTGCAACAAGCTCCCCGTTATTCGCGTAGACGCGGGTCGTCACCGGCGGCTTATATTCCGCAAGAACCTCGTAATCGGGCAGGTCCTGACTGAGGCTGAAAAGATAAACGCCGAATGCGCCGACAGCGAGCAAGGAAAGAAGCAGCCCCGCAGCGATGACGCCGCCGGCGATCTTAACGGCCAATGGCAACCGTCTGACGCCGGCATCGCCGGCGGACCTCTTCGGCGCCGCCACATGATCGTCAGCAGGCTCGGCGGTCAACAACTCGTCAGACATAACCTGTCCTCAACTACGCGAGCGCTCATCCCGATTCAGGCGAAACTCTGGGAGAATGCCGGACTCAGCCCGCCTTATATGCAGTTTTTACGGCGAAAATCGAGCCTTAGCGAGGCGTGCCTCCGACTGAATTACTGGCGTGCCTCACCGCGCCTTTTTGCTGAAAATAGGCGTCGATCGCATGAGCGGTCGCCGCCATCGATTTCTTGCGCCAGGCGGGGGAGTTCAGATTGGCTTCATCCCGAGGACTTGAAATAAAGGCGAGTTCCAAAAGGACCGCCGGCACGTCAGGCGCGAGCAAGACCTTGAAGTTCCCGCGACGATGCGTGTTGTTGAGGAGCGGCGTAACGCCGGCCAGCTTGCCGATCAGGATTTCAGCGAACTTGTCGGACTCATTGCCTGTTTCGCGCTGCGCGAGATTGTAAAGAATTCCGCCGACTTGCGGATCGGCGCCGCCGATATCGAGGTCGAAGACCAGATAGTCGCCTTTCTCGCGCGCCTCGCGCGCAGATCGCTCAGTACCTTCGTCGGATAGCGTATAGACCGACCCTCCACGCACTTTCGGGTCGGCGATCGCGTCGGCATGCAGGGATATGAAAAGCTCGGCCTTGGCGTCACGCGCGATGCGAGACCTCTCCTCATGCGCGAGGCGGGTGTCGGTGGAGCGCGTCAATACCACTTCGTAACGCCCGAGGTTACGCAATTCCTCGGCGAGCGCGAGAGCCGCCGCCAGTGTGACCTTGCTTTCCGCCGAACCGTTTGGTCCGGCAGCGCCTGGATCGCTTCCCCCATGCCCCGCATCGACCACGATCACCGGCTTGCGCAAGACCGCCGCCGCTGCGCTATCCGCTGAGGGCTTCGGCGACGGCGGCGTCATGACCGCAGGCGACAGCATCGTCTCGGCCGGCGGCGTGACTGCGGCGATCACTTCGGTGATCGTGTTGAACTTTTTCTGCGGGAGGCTAGCGGTGAGTTCGCTCAGCGGGGCGCTGACGAGATCGATCACCAGGCGATTATTCTTATTCGCCGCACTAGGCGGCAGCGGCAAGATTTGCGCAACTTTTGCGCCCTTCTTGAGGTCAATCGTGATGACGGCGGCATTGGCGCCGGTTACCGCCGCGCCATAACCGGCGACGTGACCGGCCCCTTGGCCAGCCTGCGCAAAATTACGGGCAAAGCGCACATTGGTGAGAGAAACGACGATCCGGCCGTTTCCAGTCGTCTCAGCATCCAAGTCGTATTCAAGCAACCCATTGGAATCAAAGACAATTCTTGTCTCTGTCGGCGACGTCACCCCAAAGCGCACGGCGGCAAGCTCAGCTGCGGAGGCTGCGCCCGACGCACCCAAAATGGCCGTGAGAAAAAGGAAAAATCCCCTCAAGCCTTTGAAGTTTCTTGTTAAATTACACACAACGCCGCCAATCGCCGAATGCGCCCGCCGTTTCGGCCCTAGTTTTTCGGTCCTTCGTTAACGCTCCGTTACATCGATTTCCACTGCGGATCAGAAGGTGAGTCGTTGTTAACCAGTGCTTTTCTTTTTCCACGTGCTAATGCATCGTCGATTCAGCGTGATTTGAATCGGCGCTTTGGGCGCCCATATCATCACGTGAGGAATTCTAGCTGCGGCGACGCCGCGGTGTAGGAAATGCGGCGCGGCCCTTCGCTAATGGGCTCATAACCGCAAACAGCGCCGGCCGTGACGGCTTGGCGCGGCGGCGATGTTCACTGGCTTGTCCGGGCGAACAGCCGCAAAGGCGTTTCAAGGCGCTTCGGCGTCTGGAAATTTCAGCGCCGTTTCATCCGGAACGGCAGGGGTAAACGAAGAGCTGTTATGGCGCTTGCACTGGCAATAGACGGTTTGGCGGTCCCGAAGAGGGCGCACGGACTGTTCGCCCAGCGGCCATGGCTCACAAATCAAGCCGGACGACAGGCGTCAGCCGTGGTCCGCACAAGAGATTTTAATGACAAAGACGATGCTTATCGACGCTGCGAACCCGGAAGAGGTTCGCGTTTGCGTTCTCCACAACGGCAAAGTTGAAGATTTCGACTTTGAATCCGCCTCCCGCAAGCCGCTCCGCGGGAATATCTATCTAGCGCGCGTGACGAGAGTTGAGCCGTCGCTTCAGGCGGCTTTCGTCGAATATGGCGGGAACCGGCACGGCTTTCTCGCCTTCAACGAGATTCACCCTGACTATTATCAGATACCGGTTTCAGATCGCCGACAGCTTCAGGAAGCTGAAGCCGAAGAAGCGGCGCTCGCCGCAGCGCTGAACCTTACCGATGACGGTGAAGGCGAAAGCCCGCTTGAGGAGGCGGATGCGGCCTTCGAGGAAGAGCATGGCGCCGATGCGTCGTCGGACGAGGAAGATCGGGGCGCGGCGGATCAGGACGCTGTCGTGGATGAAAACGAATCCGACAGCGACGAAAACGACGTGCGCGCCGATGGCGACGCCGAATTGCCGGAGGAGCCGGAAGAAGAAGGGGCCGACGAACTCGACGCGCCATCTTCAGATGGCGAAATCGTCGACGCTGGCGCGGAAGACCTGGACGCAGTAGCCGCGGTCGATGATGAGGATGGCGATACCGACGCTGATGATGACGCCGACACCGAAACGGAAAGTGCGCAAGCGCGCCCGAAACGCGCGCAGGCTGCGCGCGATGAGTCGCTCGCCAAGCTTTCACGCGGCCAATTGATTGAAAGATACAAGGACGCGCGCCGAAAGCGCGCGCGCCTCTTGAGAAACTACAAGATCCAGGAAGTCATCAAGCGCCGCCAGATTCTTCTGGTGCAGGCGGTGAAAGAAGAGCGCGGCAACAAGGGCGCCGCCCTGACGACCTATCTCTCTCTAGCCGGACGTTATTGCGTCCTGATGCCGAACACCGCGCGCGGCGGCGGCATTTCGCGAAAAATCCCCGTCGCCGCAGATCGCAAGCGGCTGAAGCGCGTGGTCGACGAGCTGGATGTGCCGGAAGGCATGGGCCTGATCATCCGCACCGCGGGCGCAAAGCGAACAAAGGCCGAAATCAAACGCGATTACGATTATCTCGTCAGGCTTTGGGAGAACATCCGCACCCTGACGCTCAAATCGATCGCGCCTTGCCTCATCTACGAGGAAGCAAGCCTTATCAAACGGGCGATACGAGATCTTTACGACAAGGACATCGCGGAAGTGCTCGTCGAGGGCGACGGCGGCTATCGTGAAGCAAAAGACTTCATGAAAATGCTGATGCCCTCGCATGCGAAGAACGTCCAGCCGTTCAAGGACAAGACGCCGTTGTTCCTGAAGCACGGCGTCGAATCCCAACTCGACGCAATGTACCGACCGACTGTTCGGCTGAAATCGGGTGGTTACATCGTCATCAACCAGACCGAGGCGCTGATCGCGATTGACGTCAACTCCGGCAAGTCGACAAGGGAACGAAACATCGAGCAAACGGCGCTCCGAACAAACCTTGAAGCCGCTGACGAAGCCGCGCGCCAATGCCGCCTCCGAGACCTCGCCGGCCTGATTGTCATCGACTTCATCGACATGGAAGAAGGGCGGAATAACCGCGCCGTCGAAAAGCGATTGAAAGATTCACTCCGGGCCGATCGCGCGCGCATCCAGATGGGGCGCATTTCCGGCTTCGGCTTGCTTGAAATGTCTCGCCAACGTCGTCGATCCGGGATTGTCGACGGAACGACGCATCAATGTCCGACCTGCGGCGGCGCTGGCGCTGTCCGTTCGCATGAGATGGCGGCGCTCAGAATATTGCGGTCGGCCGAAAATGAGGCGCTATCGAGCAAAGCCGGCAATCTTCAAATACGCGCGGCGCTCGATGTCACTCTATACATCCTCAACCAGAAGCGTGAATGGCTGAGACGGATTGAAACCGATTACGGCGTTTCGATCGAACTGAATGCTGACCCTGCAAAAGCCGGCGACAATTTCGAAATTGAGAAAACCGGCGTGCGCAGCGAGACCGCCGGAACGCAAGTCGTCGTGCGTGCGGATACCACCGAAACGATCGAGCCGGATGCGGAAGAGCCAGATGAAATCGTCGCCCTGGACGATGTCGATGCGGCGACCGATGAAAGGCCGGAAGGCGGGGATGAGAAAGGCGGGCGGCGGCGCAGGCGCCGCCGCCGCAAACGCCGCGACGGAACTGAAAACCAACAGACCGCAGAAGGCGTTGAAAGCGCCGCACCGCCTGACGGCGAAGCAGACGAGCAGCCCTATGTCGAAGCCGGCGAGGAAGAGTCAGACCGTCAACCGGCCGAGGAGCGATCAAAGAAGCGCCGCCGCCGTGGGCGTCGCGGCGGGCGGCGCGGCCGTCAATCTGGTGAGGCCGATTCCAGCGGCGAAAGCGCCGACCAGGAATTGGGAGCCGTCGAATCCATCGATGTGGCGGACGAAACGCCTTCGATCGGCGACAGCGCAGTCGAGGCGCTGGAGACAAGCGATGGGACAGACGACGATGAAGCTAAACACGTCATCGAATATGCGTCGTCAGACAATGATGCGCCTGCAACCGAAGCGCGTTCAGCCTCACA
>JAGRED010000440.1 GCA_020446725.1 Parvularculaceae bacterium
ATGCGGAAGAATGAGCAGCCGATCAGGTATAGCAGCGTCAGCTCAAAGAGGCGGTTCAGGACGAACATGGTCCAGAAGGTCGAGAAACCGACCGCCTGCGTGAAGGTGACGAACGCGATCTCGAAGAGGAAAATAAGGCAGAGCGGCGCCGCGAACAGTTGGGCCTTCGCCATGCGCCAGAAATGATAGGCGAGGATCGTGTCGAGCATGACCGCCACGAGAAAATAACTTGGTCCATTCAGATAGAAGAAGGCGAAAAGACCGAACGCCCAGGCGATGCCGATGAGGCTCGCCGCCGTGCGGATCGATCGTGATTGCGCCAGATAGGAAAGCCCGACGGCGACAAGAACAAAGGTCGCATAATACGCGATGACGAGAAGATCGCCCGCGACCTGATCCGTACAGCGATTGAGAATGCACCCCATTGAGCTCCCCCGGCTACAAATGGCTTCCCTCCCCGGCGCCATGCAGCAACCGTGCCGGTAACCATCCAGCTTCATGATTCCGCGGGTCGTCGCGCCGCACGCGCGGCGCGATCATGGCGTACGGTCGGCGCCCCCGTGGGGCGGCGTTGGAAAGCATGCGAAAACGCCCCGCGGTATCCCGCGGGGCGCTTCGGCCGAGGCGATTACTCGCCGTTGCGGCGGCGGTTCGGGCGCGACCAGATGAGGTCGTATTCGCCGTTCTCCATCTCGCAGAGATTGGCGAGGATCGGCGCCGCGAGCGAGGGATCGTCGAGGCGGACTGAGAGGTAGCTGCGGTTCTCGTTCGAAGTTTTGCGCCAGGCGGCGCCGATCTCGGCGCGGCCGGCGAAGATGCGGAAGTCGGGCGCTTTCTCGCTCGTCTTCTCGGCCGGCTTGACTTGCACATTCGCGTCGAGCGTCAGGGTTGAAACGGATCCCGTGAAGCCGTCGCCGTTCTTGGTGAAGGTCCCGATCGTAGCCATTTTCGTCTCCATTCTTTGTCCGGGCCGCCCATCGCGGCCTCGATGGCGATCGGCAAGGCGGAGGCGAACGCCGACGCAGTCGGAACGACCCGGAGCGCACGCGGAGGACGGCAGGCGGCGAAGTTTCTTGTCTCGCGAGGAATGGCGGCCCTTCTTTTCCTGGGCCGCCAGGGGAAGAAAATTCGGGCGCCGCCGTTGCGTCCGAGGCGTCGAGGCGAAGCCGCCCTCCGCCTAGATCAGGCCAATCGAGGCCGCGATGGGCGTGACGCGCGGACGGGGGAGACATTTGGCGGCCGCGGACCCGCACGAAAAACGCGATCGCCGTTCGGATGCGCCGGCTCCAGCACCCATTCTAACGACGCCAACGCTTCCAGCCGCCGAGCGGCAGTGCTGACTTTGCGGAACACCCTGGGCGGTCGATGCGCGGCGTGCGTAGGACGAAGACCATGATCATGAAGCAATAGTGGCTTCATTCGGCGCGACAGCGGTGGTGACGCGCGCCTGTTCGATTATCAGCGCCGAAAAAGACGGCGGCGGATCGTGGATCTGGCCGAATCCGGTACGCCGCAGGATGCTTGCCGCCACGACCGACGCGCCGCCGGCCTCAATTGGGGACGCGACAATGCGCTATCTTGTTCTGAAAGCGGGGATTTCCGCGATCCTCATCGTCACAGATTCGGAGATTGCTACGCGCAGTCCCGCCTTCGGCGTGCTCATCGCAACGCGCCCTTTTGTCCCGGTGCTCGGCATGGTCTGCCTCTGGCATGACACGAGCGATTTTGGGTCCAGCTCGCCGATCATGAAC
>JAGRED010000441.1 GCA_020446725.1 Parvularculaceae bacterium
GCAGATTATCAAACAAGCGACAGAAAACGCGCCGCGTCGGCGAAGTCGCGTTCGAGACGGCGTGCGCGCGCCTGCGCTTCCGCATCAAGGCCCCATCGCTCGGCCTGAAACGCCTCATCGACGCGCGAGGCTTCAAACAACGTCGCCGCCGGAAACGCGCCTTCCAGCAGCGCCAGCGCGATCACCGCAGACCCGGCGATCTCCGCAGCGTTCTTGACGCCGAGAAGACGCGCGGGCGTTTGCACAGCAAGATGGCGCGCAGCCGCCTCGATCGACGCCGGCGGCTGGTCGACGAAAGCGACGCCCGCCCCGGTCGCAAGCTCAGCGCCGAGTTCAGCTTTCACCCATTTCAGCAGCGGATCCCAGCATAGCGCCTGGCGCTGAACGAGCTCAGCCGGCTCACTCGCGCGATAGCAAAGAAGGTCGGATTTAAGAAATGACAGGATCGCCGCCCGCCAGCTGTCGGCGTCCGCGTCGCCGATATCGACAACGGTCATGGCGAGGCGGGTCATCGGCATGGCGGCGATATCGATGATTTCGCGCTGCGCGTCCCACTCATCTGCGACGGCAAGCGCCAGCGCCCGGGACTGCATCGCAAGCGGCTGGCCCGTTCGCGTCTTCGCAGACCGGCCGTCGAGCGTGATTGCAAACGCCCCCTGGTCTTCTACGCATTGCACGGTTTCATAAAAGCGTTTGGGCCGCGCGGGCGGATTTTCACCGGGCCGCGTCATCGCTTTTTCTTATGCGACAGATCGGGCCATACAACCTCGGCGTCCTGGTCAAACCCGAACAGCGCAAAGCTCTCCAGCATGCGCCCCGCCAGCGGCGCCGTCAGCGTCATCGCGCGGCCGTTCGCCGGATGCGGAAAGGTCATTGCGCGACAGAACAGATGCAGACCCTCGGGCGCACCCTCAATATCGGCGTCCCGACCTCCGTATTTCCGGTCGCCGACGATCGGCGTCCCCATGGCGGCGCAATGAACGCGCAGCTGGTGCGTGCGTCCCGTCAGCGGCTTCAGCGCGAGAAACGACACCGGGCCCGCAGCGTCCAGCACCGCATAATCCGTAATCGCTTTCTTCGCCTCTTCATCGTCGGCGGCGACCATCCGCTCCTGATCGCGCTCGCCGACCCGGATCATTTTCTTCGCGATCGGAAGATTGATCGTTCCCTCGCGTATTTCCGGAACGCCGCGGCAGAGCCCCCAATAGGTTTTAATAACGCCCCGTCCCCGAAAAGCCTTGGAAAGTCTCGCCGCTGCAATGCGCGACTTTGCGAGGATGAGAAGACCGCCGGTGTCCTGATCGAGGCGATGAACGAGCCGCGGACGTTCGCCGTTCTTTTCAAGCGCGGCCAGCATGCCGTCGACATGGCGTTTCGTCTTGGCGCCGCCCTGCACGGCGAGGCCGAACGGTTTGTTGATCGCAAGGATTTCATCATCCTCATAAATGGTCAGCTTGCGGATAAATTCAGCGTCTTCGCGCTTCGGCGCAGCCTGCGCTTTCGGCGCGGCGGCCTCGTCGTCAATCGGCGGAATGCGAATGCTCTCGCCCGCCTCGACGCGCCGGTTCGCCTTGACGCGCCCGCCATTGACGCGCACCTGACCGGTGCGCAGCAGCTTTTCAAGCGCGCCGTGGCGCAGGCCCGGGAAATAGGCCTTGAACCAGCGGTCAAGCCTCAGGCCGTCGTCCTTTGCAGCGACGACGCGCGTTTCAACGCCGCTCATGACAGCGCCTTTCCGGCGGCGAGGCCCGCAAAAAGACCGGCGATGGAAAAAATGACGGATGCTGCGACATAGGCGCCGGCGATCGTCAGCGTGCGGTCGCGATAAAGCGTCACGGCGTCAAGCGCGAATGTCGAGAAAGTCGTGAAGCCGCCGAGAACGCCGGTCGCGATAAACGCCCGGACGACGGACGGGTGCGGCTCCTTCGCGACAAGCCAGGCGATGAATGCGCCCATCAGGGCCGACCCGATGAGATTGACGGCGAGCGTCCCCCACGGAAAATTCGGGCCGAGCCAACGCAAGGCGAGCGCGCCGACGCCGTGGCGCGCCATCGCGCCGATCGCGCCGCCGGCCCCGATCGCCAGCCAGATCCACGGTCCCTGCATTATCCTTCGCGACGCTCCTCAACGGGTCTGAACGGCGCCAGCAATAGCCCGGGCAAGGATTTGTCCGCAACGCCTGCAAGGCCGATTCGCATCTCCGCCGTGCGAACCGTGCGGCTACGCGTCCCAAACACCGGGTCCCAGACGCTGAACAGCGCGGCGTAGTTGGAATTTGTGTCCTCGGGGACGGCGTGATGATGAACCCAGTGGATAGAGGGGGTGACGACGACGCGCGACAGGGCGCGTTCCGCCGACTGCGGGAGCCGCAGGTTTGAATGATGAAAGAGCGACGCGGCGAGAAGCACCGTTTCGAACACGACGACATGCGCAAAGGGAATGGCGAGAAGAACGATCGGCGCCATCCTGATCAGCGCAGAGAGCGCCACTTCGCCCGGGTGGAACCGTACGGCGGACGTCGTATCGAGATGCTGGTCGAGGTGATGCACGCTGTGAAAACGCCGCATGAACCCGAATTCATGATACGCGCGGTGCAGCCAGTAGGTACAGAGATCAAGCACGACGATATCAACGAGAAGCCCAGGAACGCCGCCTTCCGGCCTGCGCCAGAGGGGGTGTTCAGCCGCCATCGCCGTTAAAGGCAGCACGATCGCAGGCGACAGGAGTATAAGCATCCCCCACAGCGCGCTGTTGCGGACAAGCCGCGGGACGTTGAGCGGCGCTGGCGCAGCCGCGCGCAAGCGTTCAGCCGCGAACAGCGCCGCAAACACCGTCGCGCCGATCCACGCCTTGTTGGCGATGACCGCCTCGCCGATCATCCCTTTTCTCCGCGCGGCTTGCGGCGCTTGTCCCAGAATTCGAGCCGCTTAAGGATCTCGCGCTCAAAACCCGTTTCACGCGGCTCATAAAAGCGCCGCCGTTTCATGTCCGGCGGGAAATAATCAAGGCCGGCGAACGCATTCTCGGCGTCGTGATCGTATTCATAGCCTTCATGATAGCCGAGATTTTTCATCAGCTTCGTCGGCGCGTTCATCGCGTGCATCGGCGGCATGAGGGAGCCGGATTCGCGCGCCGCCGTCTTCGCCATATGAAACGCGAGATGGGACCGGTTCGATTTCGGCGCGGTGGCGAGATAGGCGACAAGCTGGCCGATGGCGATTTCACCTTCAGGCTGGCCGAGAAACTCATAAGCGTCGCGCGCGGCGATCGCGAGCGGCAAGGCGTGAGGATCTGCATTGCCGACATCTTCGGACGCAATGACGATCAGCCGGCGCAGGACGAATCGCGGGTCCTCGCCGCCGACAATCATGCGCGCGGCCCAATAAAGCGCGGCGTCGACATCCGAACCCCGAATGGATTTTTGCAGCGCGCTCGCGAGATTGTAATGCGACTCCTGCGCTTTATCGTAAACCGGCGCGCGACGCTGCACGATGGTTGAAAGCGCGGCCGCGTCGATCATCCCAGAATCCGGATCAGCGAGCACTTCCTCAGCGAGATTGAGTGCGAAGCGGCCGTCGCCATCCGCCATCGCAACAAGCGCGGCGCGCGCATCATCCGTCAGCGGCAGGGCGCGCCCGGCGTGCTTTTCAGCGCGCTGCATAAGCATCTCGATCGCCGCCGCGTCGAGCCGGTTGAGCGTGAACACCTGCGCGCGCGACAAGAGCGCGGGATTGAGCTCGAAAGACGGGTTTTCCGTCGTCGCGCCGACGAGCGTCACAAGTCCCGATTCAAGATGCGGCAGGAACGCGTCCTGCTGCGCGCGATTGAAACGGTGAATTTCATCGACGAAGAGCAGCGTGCCCTTGCCGAGCCTTCGTCTCTCGGCGGCCTTGTCGAACACCTTGCGGAGATCGGCGACGCCGGAAAACACCCCCGATATCTCCTCGAAATCGAGTGTCGTTTCCTGCGCGATCAGGCGCGCGATCGTCGTCTTGCCGACGCCGGGCGGTCCCCAGAGAACGATTGAGGAAAAGCGCCCGCTGTCGATCATGCGGCGCAGCGGCGCGCCCTTGTCGAGCAGATGCGCCTGGCCGACCACCTCATCGAGCGATTGCGGGCGCAGCCGGTCGGCGAGCGGGCGCGGCGCGTCCTTATCGAATCCCGCCGCGGCGAAAAGGTCAGCCATCAGCCATCTTACCGACCGACGCGCCAGGCGATAATGCGATCGCCGCGATCGATATCAATCGTCCAGCCGGTCGCGGGTTTGGCGAGTTCACGTTGAAGATCAGCGGTCGTCGAGACTTTGACGCCGTTGATCGCAAGCACGCGAAAACCGCGGCGCAAGCGCGAGCGAAACGCGAAACTTCCCTGCGACACGTCGGTGACGACGATGCCTGTCAGCAGCGGGTTGAGGCCAAGTTCCTCATTATAGCGCGGCGACAAATTCGCGATCGTGACGCCGTTCAGCGGATGACTGCCCGCGAGCGTGCGCTCATCGCGCGCCGGCGTTTCCGGCGGCAGCGTGAAAATCATGTCGGCGCTCATCCGCTGGCCGTCGCGGATGAAGTCGATTTTCGCCTTGTCGCCGGGATTTTGAACGCCGACCCGATAGCGGAGCGTTTCCGCATCAAAGACCGGCTGGCCGTCGATCGACACGATGACGTCGCCCTGTTTGACGCCGGCGCGCGCAAGCGGCCCGAGCGGATAAATGTCGCCGACAATCGCGCCGATCGGCCGGTCGAGTTTCAGCGCCTTCGCAAGGTCGGTCGTCACCGTTTCCGTCGTCGCCCCGACCCACGGCCGGTGCAACGCGACGCCTTTCGTTGCGGTCGCCAGTACCTGCTGAACGAGACGCGCCGGAATCGCAAAGCCGATCCCGTTCGATCCGCCGGACCGTGAAAAGATCGCGGTGTTGACGCCGAGAAGCTTGCCCTCGACATCAATCAGCGCACCGCCGGAATTGCCGGGATTGATCGCCGCGTCTGTCTGGATGAAAAACTGATAGTCGGAAATCGACACCGCCGTGCGCGCGAGGGCGGAGATGATGCCGCTCGTCACTGTCTGCCCGACGCCGAACGGATTGCCGATCGCAAGAACGATGTCGCCGACTTCGGCCGCGTCGGAATTGGCGAATTCCAGAAACGGCAACGGCTCGCCGGCATCGATCCTCAAAATGGCGACGTCGGACTGCGGGTCGGTGAGGAGCACGCGCGCGTCGAACTCGCGCCGGTCCGAAAGAACGACCTTGATCTCCTGCATGTTTTCGATGACGTGGTTGTTCGTCACGATGACGCCGTCGCGGCTGACGATGACGCCCGAGCCGAGTGAATTCTGCTGCTGCGGTCCAACGCCGAAAAATCGATCGAAGAACGGATCGCCTGTGGTGCGCTGAACGACGCGGCGCGTATAGACGTTGACGACCGCCGGCGCCGCGCCATCAACGATCGGCGCGAACGACATTTTGACATCCGCCATTGTCTCCGGCGCTTTTCGCGGCGTCGCGGCGATGGTCTCGCCTTTCATCTCCGCCGCCGGCGGGCGGACCGTCTGCGGCGCTTGCGCGTGCGCAGCGCCGGCGACAAGAACAGCGACGATGAAAAACGGGATACGCATTGGTCAATCCTTCCAGACGCACGGCCGAAAACCGCATTTGGGCGGCCATGCCCGTCATTCAAGAAACTTGCGGCAATTTAGCGACCGTCAGCCCGTGTTGGAACCCGGCCTGACGACGCAAGTCTCGCCCTAACGGGTCGCCTCGATATGAAATGCAACCCTGACGTCTAGGCCGACCCATTCGTCGGTGGTGAAATCGCCCTGCCCGACGCCGAAGTCGGTCCGCACAAGGGTCGTTTCGCCCTCCGCGACCGCCTTGTCGCCGTCAATCGCCAGGCTGAACGGCAGCGCAAGCGGCCGGCTTGCGTCGCGGATCGTCAGCACGCCATGCGCTTCATACCGGTCCTCGCCAAGCGTCACGATATCGTCAGCGACAAAGGTCGCTTCGGGGAAAGCGCTCACCGCAAACCAGTCTTTCGTCGGCAGCGCGGCGTCCCGCTGCCTGTCGCCCGTTCGCGCCGAACCGGTTGCGACGACAACCTCGATCCGCGCCGCGTCCAGATCATCAGGATCGAAGTCGATCGACGCGTTGAAGTCAGAAAACGAACCCGTGAACGCCTTGGTGATCTGAGTGCCGGAAAATTCAAGGCGGCTCGCAGACTTGTCGACCGTCCAGCCGCCCTGTGCGCCGGCGTCGCCGGCGCTGTCGGTTTTGGATCCGCATCCGCCGAGAAATACGACCGCAGCGGCGACGCTGAAAATTAACCGCACGCTAGCCCCGCACGAAGGGAAGCATTCTCGAAAGCACGCCGTCCCGATTTACGAATTGATGCTTCAGCGCCGCGGCGACATGCAGGCCGATAAGGCCGATCATGGCGAAAGCGAGATATTCGTGAACCTCGGCAATCTGATGCGACAGCGCCTCTCTGTCGGCGACGCCGTCAAAAAGCGGCAGATGCGGAAACGGCACTATCCCGAACAGATAGGTCGGCACGCTTTCCGCCAGAGGCGATGAAGAAACAACAAGCCAGCCGACAAGCGGCGTGACGACAAGCAGACCGTAAAACCCGATATGAACCGCGCGCGCCGCCGCCTTCTCCCAGCCAGCCATCGCCGCCGGCAGCGCGGGCGGCCGGTGACCCAATCGCCAGGCGAGCCGAAAGAAAGTCAGCAGCAGGATCGTAACGCCGAAGGATTTGTGCATCTGATAGAGCGTGAATTTCAGCTCCGCCTGCTCCTTCGGCAGGTTGTGCATGTAGAACCCGCCCGCAAGCTGGCCGACGATCATGACCGCAATCAACCAGTGAAGGGCGATGGCGACAGAAGTGTATCGGTCAGAGGCGGAAAGGCTCATGGCTGCTCCGGTTGCTCTTTCGGCATGACGAATTCGCTTTCGATCGAAAGCTCAATCTCGTCGCTGACCATCGGCACGTAGAGATCGACGCCGAAATCGGAGCGGTTCAGTTTCCCTTTCGCCGAAAAGCCGAGCTTGTAGGCTTTCGCAAAACCGTCATCGGCTGCGCGATTGATTCGCACATCAAGCGTTATCGGCTTTGTGACGCCCTTGATCGTCAAATCGCCGGTCATGCGGCCTTCATTCGGGCCGGTCGTTTCAAGGCTGGCGCTCTTGAATTCGATCGTCGGATAGGTCTCCGACTCGAAGAAATCCCCCGAGCGCAGATGGGCATCAAGTTTCTCAACGCCAGTATCGACTGAATCGACATCGATTGTCGCCGTTACGGATGATTCCTCCGGCGCCGCAGGGTTCCAGTTCAGCTCAGCCTTCCACGAGCCCCAGCGTATGGTCGGCTTTGAATAGCCCATATGACTGTATGAGAATGTGATGTAGCTGTGGCCCGGATCGTTCGCATAAACGCCGGCGGGCGCTGCTGATCGATCGACAGTCTCCTCAGCATTCGCGGTCGGCGTCTCCGTCGCCGCACTCGACGCCGATGAAGCCGCTGCAGCCGTCTCCGGCGCTGGCGCTTCCGCCGCCGGTCCGCCGCAAGCCGCAAGCCCGAAGGCGGCGATCATCATCAAGCCGTTTCGCATCATTTTCTCCTCTCAGACGCCGGCGGCACCATAAGGGCCGAACCGGACGGATACCTCACGCTGATAATCACATTCGCGTCAGCGTGCGGATCAAAACTCGCTGACAATCTCGGCCATCACCGGCCGCAACCGTTCCCTCGGCGATTCACGCGCCGCGCCAATATAGGCAAATCCGGCGACTTTTTCACCTGGCCTGATCCCGAGGCCTTTCAAGACTTCCGTGTCATAGGCGCACCATTCCGTCAGAAGATTGGCGGCGAACCCGTAGGCGGACGCAGCAAGAAGGAGGTTTTGGCAAACCGCGCCGACCGTCACCATCTGCTCCCATTCCGGCGTCTTGTGATCCGGATCTAGGCGAGCAACCACCGTGACGATGACGGGCGCCCGCAGGAAGCGCTGACGCTCCGCGTCGATGCGCGCCTCAGCGGCCTCGGGATTCATTTCA
>JAGRED010000442.1 GCA_020446725.1 Parvularculaceae bacterium
CTTGCGGTGGGCGAGCGCGAGCCCTTTGGCGGCGGTAAGACCGACCATCACGCCGCCGATCAGACCCGGCCCGCCGGTGGCGGCGATCGCATCAAGGTCGGCGTAAGTATGCCCCGACATTTCAACGGCTTGTGCGATGATTCCATCGATCCGCTCGACATGCGCGCGGGCAGCGATCTCAGGCACGACCCCGCCATAGGCGGCGTGCCGGTCATACTGGGCTAGGGTGATGTTGGAGAGGATTTCCGGCAGCCCTGTTTCCGGCGCGCGCAATACCGCCGCCGCGGTGTCGTCGCAGCTTGATTCAACGCCAAGAACGAGTAGGTCGGCCATTCGCCCGACGCCAGTAGTCAGTCAGCGCCGGACAGTAAAGAGCGCGTTCGGTAGCGCGCGCCGACCGAAGGCGGCTTGCCTCATGACCTGCAATTGAAGCCTAGTGGCGCGATGAAGGTGATCATCACAAGGCCGTCTCCCGATGCGGAAGACTTTGCGGCCGAGATTGCAGGCGCGGGCGTGACGGCGATCATTTCACCCGTCATGGCCATACGCCCGCGCGCAGGTGAGATTGATCTCGCCGGCGTCGGCGCGCTCGCCTTCACCTCGTCGAACGGCGTGCGCGTTTTCGCCGGTCTTTCGGGAGAGCGAAACCTCAAAACCTTCGCCGTCGGGGCCGCGACAGTGGCGGCGGCGCGTCGCGAAGGATTCAGCGACATCGCATCCGCGGCAGGCGATGTCGAAAGCCTCGCCGATCTCATTACGATATCGAAACCGTATATGCCGGTACTGTACCTTGCCGGCAGCGAGCGGGCTGGCGATCTCGTCGGATTGCTGGCTGAAAGGGGCCTCGCGGCGCGGCGCGCGGTCATTTACGATGCGGTCGAAATCGCCGCGCCAAGCCCGATTGCCGCCGCGGCGCTCGCAGAAAATCCGGCAGATTGCGTCGTCGTCTTCTTTTCGCCGCGCTCTGCGCGTCTCTTCATCCGGCAGGCGCGGGCCGCCGGCGCCGAAAAAAGCCTCAGCGCCGCGGTCGCGCTCTGCATGAGCGCTGAAATTGGCGCCGCCGCGGATGAAATCGCCTGGGCGCGCATCGAGATTTCTCAGCATCGCGCCGCCGAAGCGATGGCGCGTCTCGTCGAGGCGGAGAAGTCGGCGCGCAATCGCCGCACAGGGAAGTCTCGTTAGAGGCGCGGCGGGCGCCTATAATCGAAAGCACGCAGCCGAGTTCGCCATGAATACCGAAAATCACGAGAAACCAGCCGGCGATCAGCCGATCGAGGTCGACGCTGAACTCGTCGAACCGGCGCCGGACCAGGAAACGCCTCCGCCGCCGGTGAAAACTGCAGCAAGCCGGCGTCTGCCGATGATTGCCGGCGCTGCGGCGCTCGCCGCGCTCGTTATTGTCGGGGTCATGCTGGCCCGCCGGCGGATCGCGAATGATGCGCCGGTCGCCGACAGCGCGCCGGAAGCGACCGAAAGCGCCGCCCCGGCCCCGCAAACGATTGAACTCCCCTCCGTCGAGCCCTCGCCGGCGCCGACCGCGCCGACGACGCCCCCTCCGGCGACGCCCCAGGAAAAGATTTTCAACAGTACGGCCGACGCGATCAAGGAAGGCGCCGCCGCGATCGGGGAATCGTTTTCATCCGAACCCGGATCAATAAATGAACTGCCGCCGCCCCCGCCGGAAGGCGGCGTGAATGACGATCTCCAGAAAGCGGCGAAAGATGCGGCGAAGGCGTTCGCGAAGCCGCCGACCGAAATCGATCTCTCAGATCCGCAGGCCGCGCTTCAATCGCTTGAAAAGGTCGCGGCCGCCGCGCCGGATGAACCGTCGCCCGCAGCCGAGCAAGCCGCGCCTGATGCGCCGAACGCCGCCGACGCGCAGCCTGCGCCGTCCGTCGCAGCAGATAATCGCGCTGGGCTGGAGATTGCGCGCCTTGAAGGAAGCCTTGCCGAACAACGCGAGCAATCCGAGCGTCAGGCGTCTGAAATTGTCCGCCTTCAAGGCGAAGTCGCCCGTCTTCAGGCCGAAGGCGCGCCCGTTCTCCGCCGCGCCAGGACGGCGCTTTTGTTCGCCGCGCTCGCCGACAAGGCGCAATCCGGCGCGCCCTATCGACGCGAATATGACGCCTTCGCCGCTGTCGCCGGCGATATCTCCGCGCTCGCGGCGCATGCCGATAACGGGCTTGCGACAGAGGCGACGCTGAAGGCCGAATTCGAGCCGGCGTTGCTCGACGCCCTCAATGTCGCGCGCCGCGCCGGCGCGACGGGGCCGTTGTCGAAATTATCCGCCAATCTCGCTTCTCTCATTCATCTGCGCCCGGCCGGACCGCGCAAGGGCGATGGCGGCGTTGCGGTTTTGTCGCGCGCTGAAGCGGCGGTCGGGCAGGGAGATTTCGCCGCAGCGGTCGAAACGCTCGGCGCGCTCGACGCCGTGACCCGCGCGCCGCTCAATGCGTGGATCGCCCGCGCCAGGGCGCGCGCCGCTGCCGATCAGGCCGTCGCAGAAGCGCGCAAGGCCTACGCGTCAGCCGCGTCGGAGCCTGCGTCCCTATGATCCGTATTCTGATCTTCCTTAGCTGGGTCATGTTTTTCGCCTTTGCGCTGACCCTCGTCGTCACGCTGAAGAGCGCAATCAGCCTTGAAGCCTTCGGCTGGCGCGCCGATCTTCCTGCCGGCGCAGCGATCATAATCGCCGCCGTCGCAACGGCGCTCGTCAGCCTGCTGATTTCCCTCATCAAGGATGTTGCGGCGGCGCCGAAGGCGGCGCGGGTGAAGCGTGAAATTGATCGTCGTGAGAAAGGTCTCGCCGCGATTACGCGCGGCCTTGAGGCGATCGCCCTCGGCGACGGCGCTGCTGCGCGGCGGGAAGCGGCGACGGCGACGCGGGCGCTGAAAGAAGCCCCGGTCGCAAAACTCCTCGCGGCGCAGGCTGCGCAATTGACCGGCGATGATGCGGCGGCGGGCGAAGCGCTCGCGGGTCTGCTCGACGCGCCGGAAACGGAATTTCTCGCGTTGCGCGGTCTTTACGCCAAAGCGATGCGATCGGGCGATGTCGCGGCGGCGGAAGGCTACGCCTCGCGCGCTTTCGCCTTGCGGCCCAAGGCGCGCTGGGCGTTCGATGCGCTTTTATCGCTGGCGCTTGAACGGTCCGATTACAGGGCGGCGCGAGAAACGCTTCTCGCTGGAGAAAAAGCAAAAACGGTCGACCGTGCGGCCGCTGCGCGCGGCGCGGCGGCGACCTTTGCCGCGTCAGCCTACGCGTC
>JAGRED010000443.1 GCA_020446725.1 Parvularculaceae bacterium
AGCCGCTTCACCGCATAGTCGGCGACGCTTGGCGCCGTCTTCAGCTGGCGGTCGCGAAAAAGCTTGAGGATCACTGCGCGCAACAGCGCTTCGTCCGGTTCGACAAGCGCAATGCGCGGCGCTGCATTGAGGCGCGTCTCCAGATCCTTGAGACCCGCGGACCATGCCGCCGGCGCGCCGCGGCCGGCGAGCGCCACGCGCTTCCCTTCGCTTCGCGCCTGTTCGACGAGCGCGAGCAATTCCTGCGGCTCGTCCGTCCGGTCGATATCGTCAATCGCGAGGAGCCTGTCGCCGGCGCTTTCCCTGACAAGTATCTGCAACAGATGCGTCTTGCCGGAACCGGCCGGCCCGCAAATCGTGAGCAGCGGTTCGCCGGAGGCCGTCCAGGCGTCCAGCGTCGCCAGCGCCGCGGCGTTCGAAGCGCTCACGACAAAGGCCTCGCGCGTCATGCGCGGCGCAAGAGCGGGAAGGTCAAGAACGATTTGCCTGGCCAGGTCCGCCGCCGTCACTCTTGTTCGTTTGGATATCGAACGGCGTCCGCGGACGCCGGCTGCGGGCCGTCGTCGTCGCTCGCATCATCGGCGCTGAAAAGCCCGCGCCGTTGCGAACGAAGGAACCGGCGACCGCGATATTTGCCGGCGACCGAAGGCGTCGCAAGAAACCAGCGCTCGCCTGTTTCCGTCCAGAAGACGACGCCCTGATTTTCCATCGCGACCTGCAGACGCGACGCTTCGCCGAAAACGCGAATGTTCATCTCGGCGCCGCGTCGCGACAGCGAGGAAACCTGCACCGAACCGACGAGCGGCGTGGCGATAAGAGCGCTGCGGATTTTCGACCAGTCCTCGATCCGGTCGAAAAACGCCGTCACCGGGAAAAGCGCTTCTTTCGAATGATCGATGAGCGTGCGCCGCTTCCAGCCGCTGGCGTATTTCGCAATCGCCGCTTCAATCGAACGTTCGGCAAGAGCCGGGAAATTCCCGGTCGGCTCGGCAAGATAGGTCTGGGCGAGCACTTCGCCCGGCTTGGCCGCGAAATCCTCGTCGCCTTGCGAGAACGAAAAGGTCTGGTCGCCTGCATCCACATCGTCGAGCGCGTCGTCTTCGCCGAATACCTCGGACAATTGCGCCTTGCCGGATTCGCGATGGCCGTTGAGGAGACGCACGGTGAGCTGGTTCGCGCCGTCGCGCTGCGTCAGGCGGGCGTGCGCGACGATCACCTGACTCACATTGTAGCGCGTCGCGATCGCCGCGAGTTTTTCCGGATCAAGGTTGAGCGCCTGGCGCGCCGAAATCGCCGATGAGTCCTCAAGATCGCCGAGCGGCGCCGACATCGGCGTCAGTTCATGCGTATAGGGACGCACTTTCCATGCCGCCATCCACGGGTTGTTGCCTTCCCAGAGATAGACGCCGCTGTCCGTCTGCAACACCGGCAACACGAGCGCGACGCGCGTTTGGGCCTCGCTGTAGGGAAGCCGCGCCTCTTTCAAGAGCCGCCGCACGGCGTCCGGCTTGAAGCGATAGGTGATATAGGCGCGGTAGCTCGTCGATGAGGCTTTCTCGCCATAGACCTCAAAACCGGATTCGAGCGCGACGAGCTGCTGAGGGCTGATGCTGATCGCGGATTTGCCGAGACCGTCTCCGGACGCTGAAGCCTCGGACCCAACCGCAAGCGTCGGCAGATAGACCCAGTCTTCCTCAGGCGTCAGTCGCCGCAACAGAATATCCATCGCATGACGACGTCCCGACCCCTGGGCGCGCTCCTTTGCGGCGGTCGCGGTATCGCCTGTCGCCTGAACCGGCACGCGCGGAACGACGAACACGTCCTCGCCAGCGGCATGGGCCGCACCGACAGACACCGCCAGCCAGATCAAGGCCGCGCCGATAACGCTCGGAATTTTCATGGAAATATCTCTCACAACCACGCTGCGCCGCCCTTTCGGGAGATTCGGCGGCTCCTTTATACCCGCCTGATCACGGCGGCGCACCCCCTCGACCAGAAGAGCGTTAAGGCTTAGTTGCGCATGAAACCTGCTCAAAAGTCATTAATCAGGGCGTTCTCTTCGACCACCGAATTCCACTTGGCCGAAAAACGCCCTAGAGGGTCCGTCATGAGCGACGCATACAAGAAGGCCGGGGTCGATATTGACGCCGGGGAAAGGCTGGTTGACGCCATCTCGCCGCTGGCGCGCGCGACCGCGCGCAAGGGCGCGGATGCGATGCTCGGCGGCTTTGGCGGCGTTTTCGATCTGAAGGCGGCGGGGTTCGACGATCCGCTGCTCGTCTCTGGAACCGACGGCGTCGGCACCAAACTGAAGATCGCCTTCGAAACCGGCCGTCATACGACGATCGGCGTCGATCTCGTCGCGATGTGCGTCAACGACGTTCTGGCGCAAGGCGCCGAACCGCTTTTCTTTCTCGATTATTTCGCCACCGGCAAACTTCAGGAAGGCGTCGCCGCCGACGTCATCAAGGGCGTCGCGGAGGGCTGCCTTGACGCCGGCTGCGCCCTCATCGGCGGCGAGACGGCCGAGATGCCCGGCATGTATCCGGACGGCGAATACGATCTCGCCGGCTTTTGCGTCGGCGCGGTTGAGCGCAAGGACCTGATGCCGCGCAGCGTGGAAGCGGGCGACGTTCTCATTGCGATCTCCTCATCGGGCCCGCACTCGAACGGCTATTCCCTCATTCGAAAAATCGTAACAGACGCCGGCCTTTCATATGCCGACGCTGCGCCGTTTGATCCGGCGCGAACGCTCGGCGAAGCGCTGCTCGCGCCGACGCGCATCTATGTCAAATTGCTGTTGCCGCTGATGAAGGATGAAGACATACGCGGGTTTGCGCACATCACCGGCGGCGGGATCACCGACAATGTGCCGCGAATATTCCCGGACGGCGTGACGGCGCGCTATGACGAATCCGCCTTAACCCTGCCGCCGGTGTTCGAATGGCTGATGAAGAGCGGCGACGTCGCCATCGATGACATGCGGCGCACGTTCAATTGCGGCGTCGGCGGCGTGCTCGCCGTTCGCGCGCCTGCGGTCGATCGCATTCTCGGCGCGCTTTCGGCGGCCGGCGAAAAGCCCCGCGTCATCGGCGACGTCGTCAGGTCCTGAGCGATGACGAAGACGCGCGTCGCCGTTCTCATCTCCGGGCGCGGCTCGAACATGAGCGCGCTGATCGGGGCGGCGACAGATCCATCCTATCCGGCGGAGATCGTACGGGTCATTTCAAATGTTCCGGGCGCCGGCGGTCTCGCCGCCGCCGAAATCGCCGGCGTCGAG
>JAGRED010000444.1 GCA_020446725.1 Parvularculaceae bacterium
ATATGGCATCCGAGCAGGCGGTCGGTCTTCGCATCGGCGAGGACTTTGACGAAGCCGTCCGTCTCGTGATTCGTCTTGGCGCGGCTGTTCGCCATAAAGGGAAATCTGCCGACTTTGTAATCGACGCCGTCTTTCTTCAGGTCTTCTTCCGTCCGCCCGACGCTCGCGACTTCCGGCCACGTGTAAACGACGCTCGGCACGGTGTCGTAATTCACATGCCCCGCCTTGCCGGCGATCAGTTCGACACAGGCGACGCCGTCGTCTTCCGCCTTGTGCGCCAGCATCGGTCCGTGCGTGACGTCGCCGAGCGCCCAGACGCCGTCCGCCGAGGTGCGGAAATGATCCGTCTCGATGAAACCGCGCGCATCCGTTTTGACGCCGACGCGGTCAAGGCCGAGATCCGTCGTATGCGGACGACGGCCGATCGCGACCAGCACCGCGTCGCAGTCAATCGTTTCGGCTTTTCCGCCCGCCGCCGGTTCGACCGACAGTTTGACGCCCGATTTCGATTTTGTCGCGCCCGTCACTTTTGAAGACAGACGGAACTCGACGCCCTGCTTTTTAAGAATACGCTCAAATTGTTTTGAAACCTCGCCGTCCATTGTCGGCAGGATGCGATCGAGGAATTCGACGACCGTGACCTTTGCGCCGAGCCGGCGCCATACCGAGCCGAGCTCAAGGCCGATGACCCCGCCGCCGATGACGACAAGATGTTTCGGAACGGCGGGAAGCGCTAGCGCGCCCGTCGATGAAACAATCTGCTTTTCGTCGATCTCGACGCCTTTCAGCGGCGTCACTTCCGACCCGGTCGCGATGACGATATTCTTCGCTGAAAGGTCGGTCGTCGTTCCGTCTTCGCCGACGACGCGCACCTTGCCGGGCGCGATGATTTCGCCGGCGCCGAAATGGACCGCAACCTTGTTTTTCTTCATCAGAAATTCAACGCCCTTGGTCAGGCCGTCGACCGCATCGTCTTTCTGTTTCAGCATCGCCTTGAGGTCGAGGCTGACGGCGCCCGTCTTGATGCCGAGAGCGCTGAACTGCGTCGATGCGGCTTCGAACAGCTCCGAGGCGTGAAGGAGCGCTTTTGACGGAATGCACCCGACATTGAGGCATGTGCCGCCGAGCTTTTTCGTATCGCGCTTTTCGATGATCGCCGTCTTCAACCCGAGCTGTCCGGCCCTGATGGCGGCGTTGTAGCCGCCAGGCCCTGCGCCGATGATGATGACGTCGAAAGCGTCCGACATGGCATATTCCTCAATTGGCTTCGTTTGCGCCCGCGCGACATGGGCGATCCGGCGGGGAAAGGTCAAGCCGCATCGCCTTGCCAAGCGGAAAAATGCGCGCGATGACGCGGGCCGGAGGCAATGGGACGGCTATCATGCGCTCGGCGGTCGCAGAAGAAATCGACGCCCATTTCGCGTCCGGGCGGTTCGATGCGCTCATCGACGCGGCGGCGCGAGACCCGGACGGCGTCATGAACGACGCCGCGGCGGCGTTTCAGCTCGGCCTCGCCTACGCATCCGCCGGCGCGCTTGACGCCGCGGCGGCGCCGTTGCGGCGGGCGCTTGAGCTCCGCCCGGGCGACGCCGCAATCATGGGAGCGCTTGCGCGCGTTCTCATCCTGCTCGGAGAAAAGAGCGCGGCGGAGGAAACGCTCGGCATGCTCGCCGCGCGCGCCGGCGCCGATCCCGTAGCGGCGCTGCATCTGACCGACGCGTTTCTGCAAGCCGAGCGCGCCGAGGAAGCGTTCAGGACGATTGAAGCGGCGGCGCAAAAATTCGCCGCGCCGCAACTCGATGTGCGCCTGTCCGAAGCTGCGATCAGAACGCGGCGCAACGAGATCGCCGTCGCCGCCGCCAAACGCGCGCACGCAAAGCTCGGTCTCTCACCGCCGGTCATCAACATCGCCGGCGCCGCGGCGTTGCTCGCCGGCGACGAGGAATGGCTGAAAAGCGTGCTTGCGGCGGTCGACGCCGCGCCGGCGGCGCATGCCGCTGCGATTTTCGATTTCTGGACCGCCATGCTGATGGCGGGCGATCATCTGAGCGCCGCGCTTCAAAGCGCGACGCTTTCGGCCGCGCGCGCGCCGACCGCGCCGCGCTGGCGGTTTGTCGCCGATCTTCGCCTCGCCGCGCGCGATGTCGCGGGCGCTGAAGAAGCGG
>JAGRED010000445.1 GCA_020446725.1 Parvularculaceae bacterium
ATGAAGAAGATCATGATGAGACCGTGATAGGTGATGAGCACGTTATAGAAGTGCTCGGCTTCCGCCTCGCTGCCCGATGAGACGAGCGCCGTCAGGATCTGGATGCCCGGCTCTGCGAGTTCGGCGCGCATCAGGCCCGACAGGGCGCCGCCGAAAATGCCGGCGCAGAGCGCGAAGATCAGATAGAGCGTGCCGATGTCCTTGTGGTTGGTCGAAAACAGCCAGCGGACAAGGCCGCGCGGCTGGTGATCATGCGAATGATCGTGGGCGCCGGCCGCATGTGAGTGATCGTGAGCCATGGGTCTTCCCTATTCGTCCTTGCCCTGAATTACTGCGCCGATCCGACCGCCGCTGAGGCGTCGGCGAATGTCGAACCGGATTTGCGCGCGGCGACGGCCGTGAACATCGGCTCCATGCCGTTTTCAACGCGTCTTTCGTTCACCCACGCCTCGAATGCGGGGCGAGAAACGACCTCTACCGCGATCGGCATCGCCGAATGGCGAACGCCGCAGATCTCGGAGCATTGGCCGTAATAGACGCCTTCCTTGTCGGCCTTGAACCAGGTCTCGTTGAGACGGCCCGGCACGGCGTCGACCTTGATCGCCATGTTCGGCAGCGCCCAGGCGTGAATGACGTCGCGCGCGGTCGTCACGACGCGGATCGTCTCGCCGACCGGAACAACGACGCGGTTGTCGACTTCAAAACGATAGACGTCCGCCGGCACCGTTCCTTCCGGCGCCATGTTCGAGGAGAATTCAAAGTCGCCGAAATCGGGGTAGGCGTAGGTCCACCCCCACTGATAGCCGATCGCTTTCAGCGTCATTGTCGGCGCGAGCGCGATCTCGCGCGCGCCGTTCGGCGCGCCCACGAGGCTGCGGCCCATGCGGACGAGAACGCGGTCGCCGGACGCCGGCGTTTCCTTGAGCGTCACCGACACTTTCGACGAACCGAGACCGTCAAGCGAATAGTCCTTGCCGGGCGCAAGGCCCGCAACGCCGGACGCGCCGGCGAGGAAAACCTGAACGTGACGGTTGTTCGCCGCCATGCGGGTCGGCGGGAAATCATTATCTACAGTGAAAACGTTCGAAGCGCCGTCGGCCGTCAGAACGACCTGCTTGCCGTCCGGCATCACGTCTTCCTTGTAGAGGAGGTCGAAGGAGGGAAGCGCGATGCCGACGAGGATGATGATCGGAACCCCCGTCCAGATGATCTCGACAAGGGTGTTGTGGCTGAATTTGCGCGGCACCGGGTTCGTCTTCGAATTGTAGCGCACGATCACATAGATAAGGAGCGCGAGAACGAAGACGCTGATCACCGTGATGACCGGCATCAGGATGATGTTGTGGAAAAAGTGCACTTCCTCGGCGAGCTTCGATCCGGCCGCCAGCATTTCGATCCCGCCGTCGACCGGGCGGTAACCGTTTTCAGCCGCCGCGACGCCAAGGCTTGCGATCGTCGCCGCCAATCCCGCAACAGCCGATCCAGCAATCAGTTTCCTCATGAGGCCCTCAAATAGCGATGACGAACGGCTGCGCGCCGCTCGCCCTTCCCGGCGGAGGGCTTGGCGCCGCCGACAGGAAAGGTCAATGGTCGGGCAAGGCTTATAGGCGCTTCCGCGCCCCGCCGTCACCCGCGCCGTGCTTGGTAAAAAGGTCGCAGAGCCGAACCGCGCGACACGCGTCTCGGCCGGGTCTCGCCCCGCCGTCGCACAAAAACCGCTCAAGATTATATGATAGGGGCTTTTTCTTTAATCATGCGCATTTAACCGGCGTGAAAAACGCCCTACGTGTCGGCCATGACCCAGTCTCTCTTTTTCGGCCGCACCGGCCTTGATCGCTCCCGCACGCAATCGATTCTCGACGACGCGCTGAAAGGCGCCGACGACGGCGAGCTCTATCTTGAATACGCACAGTCGGAAGCCTTCGTTTTTGACGACAACCGGCTGAAGACGGCGAGCTATAATGTCGAACAGGGGTTTGGCCTCAGGGCCGTCGTCGGCGAGGCGACGGGATACGCCCACGCCTCCGACCTCTCTGAAGATGCGCTGAAGCGGGCGGCGAGCGCCGTCCAGGCGGTGAAGGCCGGCCGCGGCGGCGCGGTCGCCGGCGGCCCGGCGCGGACCAATATCAAGCTCTACCCTGACGATAATCCGCTCGACGCCCTCCCCTTTGAGGCGAAAGCGAAGCTGCTCGCCGACATCAACGACTACGCCCGGTCGAAAGACAGCCGCGTGCGGCAGGTTTCAGCCTCGCTGTCCGGCGAATGGGCCGCCATCGAGATCATTCGTCCCGGCGGCGAAATCATCCGCGACATCAGGCCGCTCGTCCGGCTTAACGTATCGGTGACAGCCGGCGACGGCGACCGGCAGGAATCGGGCTCCTACGGCGCCGGCGGGCGCGAGGGATACGCCCGCTTCATCGCGCCCGACGCCTGGCGCGGCTATGTCGATGAGGCGCTCCGTCAGGCGCTCGTCAATCTCGACGCCGAGCCCGCCCCGGCCGGCGACATGGAAGTCGTCCTCGGCTCCGGCTGGACGGGGGTTCTCCTCCATGAAGCCGTCGGGCATGGGCTCGAAGGCGATTTCAACCGCAAGAAGACCTCGGCCTTCGCCGGACGGCTGGGCGAACGGGTCGCCGCCCCCGGCGTCACCGTCGTTGACGACGGCACGATCTCGGGCCGACGCGGGTCCCTCACCGTCGACGACGAGGGAACGCCGACATCGAAAACCGTGCTCATCGAGGACGGCATCCTGAAAGGCTACATGCAGGACCGGTTGAACGCGCGGCTGATGGGCGTTCCCGTCACCGGCAATGGAAGGCGCGAAAGCTTCGCCCACCAGCCGATGCCGCGCATGACCAACACCTTCATGCTCGCCGGCGACAAGAAGCCGGAAGAAATCATCGCCAGCGTCAAGGACGGCGTTTACGCGGTCAATTTTTCCGGCGGTCAGGTCGACATCACCTCCGGCAAATTCGTCTTCAACTGCACCGAGGCCTATCGCGTCAAAAACGGCAAGGTCGGCGCGCCGCTGAAAAACTGCGCGCTGATCGGCGACGGCCCGACCGTTTTGACGCGCGTTTCAATGATCGGCGATGATTTCGCGCTCGATCCCGGCATCGGCGTCTGCGGCAAAGCGGGGCAAGGCGTTCCCGTCGGCGTCGGCCAGCCGACGATCAAGGTCGATCGCCTGACGGTCGGCGGCGCCGGCGGCTGATCAGAGATCAAGTCAAATGACCCGCGTCAGGAAGGAAATCCCGATGCGGAACGATATAGGCGCATACGGAAAAACGCGTTAGCCTGACGCTGCGATCGGCGTTTTCCATTGTCCAATACTGTCTTTCTCGTCGTCCTGTTCG
>JAGRED010000446.1 GCA_020446725.1 Parvularculaceae bacterium
CCTATCAGACCCGCTCTCAAGTGGAGTTTTGCGCAGGCGATGACGAAAAAAGGCGGACGCGGCAAAGGCGGCGACGGTTCGGGCGATCTGTTCAACGGCGCCGGCGGCGGCGATTACACGGCCAAGGATATCGAGGTCCTTGAGGGGCTCGAACCTGTCCGCAAACGCCCCGGCATGTATATCGGCGGCACGGACGAGAAGGCGCTGCACCATCTCTTCGCTGAAGTCCTCGACAACGCCATGGACGAGGCGGTCGCCGGACATGCGAGCCGCATCGAGGTTGAGCTTTTCGAAGACGGCCGCCTCGCCGTTTTCGACAACGGCCGCGGCATTCACGTCGACCCGCACCCTAAATTCAAGAACAAGTCCGCGCTCGAAGTCATCATGACGACGCTCCATTCAGGCGGGAAGTTCGAGGGCAAGGCCTATGCGACGTCGGGCGGCCTGCACGGCGTCGGCGTTTCGGTCGTCAACGCGCTCTCCGACGATCTCGTCGTCGAGGTCTATCGCAACCGCCAGTCATGGCGGCAAACCTATTCGAAAGGCCACCCGACATCGAAGCTGATCGACACCGGCGGCGCGCACAACAAACGCGGCACGCTGGTGACGTTTCATCCGGACCCGGAAATTTTCGGCGCGAAGGCCGCGTTCAAGCCGGCGCGTCTTTACAAGATGGCGCGCTCGAAAGCCTATCTTTTCGGCGGCGTTGAAATCCGCTGGCGCTGCGCGGGCGCGCTCATCAAGGATGAAACGCCCGCAGAGGCCGTCTTCCATTTTGAGGCGGGGCTGTCCGATTATCTCTCCTCGCTCGTCAGCGGCAAACCGACCGTCACCGATGAGATGTTCGCGGGCCGTGTCGAACGCAAGGAAGATAACGGCCACGGCAATGTCGAATGGGCGGTCTGCTGGGGCGCAGCCGGTTTTGGCGCAAAGGACAATGAATCGGACGGTTTCATCAATTCCTATTGCAACACCATTCCGACAGGCGAAGGGGGGACGCATGAAGCAGGGCTTCGCGCCGCTCTGTCGAAAGGGTTGAAAGGCTACGCCGACCTCGCCGGCAACAGACGCGCCGGCAATGTGACGCCTGAAGACGTGATGGGCACGGCGGGGGCCTTATTGTCCGTTTTCGTCCGGAACCCGGAATTTCAGGGCCAGACGAAAGACAAGCTGGCGACGGCGGAAGCCCAGCGGCTTGTCGAAAACGCGGTGCGGCCGGCTTTCGATCACTGGCTCGCCAGCCACCCGAAACAGGCGAACGATCTTCTCCAATGGGTGATCGACCGCGCCGACGACCGCATGCGCCGCCGGCGCGAAAAGGAAGTCAGCCGCGCAGCGGCGACGCGCAAGCTGCGCCTTCCGGGCAAGCTCGCCGACTGTTCGCAGAAGGACCGCGCGGGTACCGAAATCTTTCTCGTCGAGGGCGACTCGGCCGGCGGGTCGGCGAAACAGGCGAGGAACCGCGCAACGCAGGCGATCCTTCCTTTGCGCGGGAAAATTCTCAACGTCGCGTCGGCCGGGCGCGACAAAATCACGCAAAATCAGGAAATCCAGGACATCGCGCAGGCGCTCGGCGTCTCTCTCGGCGCGAAATTCGATCTGGAGGATCTGCGCTACGACAAGATCATCATCATGACCGACGCCGATGTCGACGGCGCGCATATCGCCTCCCTCCTCATCACCTTCTTCCATCAGGAGATGAAGGAGATGATCGACGCGGGGCGCCTCTATCTCGCACAGCCCCCGCTCTATCGTCTCTCGGCCGGCGGCAAGACCGTCTATGCGATGGACGATGAGGCGAAAGACGCGCTGATGAAATCGGAATTCAAGTCGAACCAGAAAGTCGATGTCGGCCGCTTCAAGGGCCTCGGCGAAATGATGCCCGGTCAGTTGAAAGAAACGACAATGAACCCGGCGACGCGCGCGCTCGCCCGCGTCGTCATCGCCGACGAAAAGCAGGACGACGCCTCAGACCTCGTCGATCGCCTGATGGGCAAGAAAGCGGAAGCACGGTTTCAGTTCATTCAGGAAAACGCCAGCTTTATAAGGGATGAGCTGGATATTTAGACCAATGGAAAAAAATTTTGGCTTAGACTCAAAAAAACTACGCGAAGATGCTGATGGGTCGATCATATTCGAGGATGGCACCGTTTTCCATTGGAGCCCCTCGCGCCTAAACCGGCTGATCTCCACCAACAATACCTGTTTCCTATGTGGCAGAGACAGA
>JAGRED010000447.1 GCA_020446725.1 Parvularculaceae bacterium
GCGGCGGCCTGCAAGCGCGGGGTCGCTTGCGCCTCCCTCGATCCGCCGGAAATGCCGCTGCACCTCACGCTCGAATTCTCAACCCTGATGACCTCGTTCGGGGAGAGCGCCGGCGCGCCGACGATCCGCATTCCCTGCGCCGACGCCGCCACTTGCCGCAAATCGGCGGAGGCGCTGAAGCGGCTAGCCAGAAGCGGCAAGTCGAAACAGGCGAGCGACACGAAACCACCGCCGTCGTCCCACGTCGATCCCCGGATCGTTGGAACCTGGACGCTCTCGATCCCCCAACAAACGAAATGGACCTGGGAGTTCCGCGTCGACGCCACCTACGCCTTTGCAATGGACCAGACGCGTTTTCAGGGCGAATACATGGCGAAAGATGGCGTCTGGTCGCAGAAAGCGGTAAACTTCGCGTCCGAAGACAGCGGAACCTATCGCTTTCGCGACAATGACACGCTCGAACTGACCGGCCGCCTTGGGACGAGCGTCTGGAAACGGCGGCAATGAGTCTTGTTGGCGACGATTGGGCTGATGAGGAATGAAAGCGACGACGATTTTACTCTCCGCTTTGGCCGCGGCGCTCTGCTTCGGCGCAACTTCCTGCGGAAAGCCGCAATCAGGCGCGGCGGCGGCGCCCCGCAACGCTGACGGTCCTGCCGGTGTCTGGGAGATGCGCTATCAGGACGCGGTCGGACAGTCTTATTTCAATGTTCTTGAATTGCGGCCTGACGGCTCCTACGCGACCTATATGCAAGACGCGACGCCGGACGATCACGGCGGCTACGCGCTTGCCGATGGCGCGCTCACTTTCACCAGCAAAGTCGATCCCCGGTTCAGCCAGAGCCTGCCATACGAATTGCAGGACGACCGCCTGAAGATTTTCACCGCTTCCTTTCCGGGCGCGGGCGTCAATCCGCCCGCAGCGGAATGGCGGCGATCGGACGCGCTGCCGGCGTTTCAGACCAAAGTGATCGCCGGAGACGAATTGCCGGTCGGGCTCCCGGGCATGGCGACGGCGGCCATGGCCTCGCATGCATTGCCCTGGCGGGCCGACGCCCAGCCGGTCAGCCTTGAGGTCGAAATTTCTCCGCCGGGGCGCGGGGTGAATGTCCGTCTGCGGTTCTTTTCGCCCGCCGCAAACGAGGGCCTGCAGCTCAACATAACCAAATACACGATTTCCAGTCGGCCCCTTGACGGCGCGCGCATGGAGCGCCGTCCGCTGCCTGCCGATTTCACCGACCTCGCGGTCATTCTCGACAAGGCCGCGTCAGAGGGCGTCGCCGGCGCCTTTCGCCGCGCCGATTTGAAGATGTTTGAAAAGGCCGGGCCAGCTTGGATGATCTCGCCCGAGGCCCCTCGCGGCGCGACCTATTCGGCGATCACCGGCGAGCGCATTCATGGCGATGTCACGGGCTACATTGCTCAGTATGAGGCCGACTGGGCGAAAAACGCCGCAATCTGGCGCCAGGTGATTGCGCAACAGAAAAATGATGGCGACGACCTCAAAAAGGCGTTCGACAACGCGCAAGACGAGTACGACCAAGGCATTTGTGAACTCGATCACGGAAGTTGGCGGGACGGAGCATGCTATGAACGCTGAGCGTAGTTATGGTGTGGCGAATCGTGCTGACGGCATTAACGGGATGCCCGGCGCCGGCGGTCGCTTGAGCCGGGCGGACCTCGCGCCAAATTGCGTCGTTGCGCTGGCGATTGCCGGTCTAAGCGTTGCGTTCGCAACGCCGGTATACGCGCAGGGCGAAACCGACCGGTTCACTTACGAAGAGGCGGATGCGCACGCCGCCTGTAACGACAAGTACCTGCCCGACCGCGGTTTCACGATCCTGCAGGTCGTGCCGAATACCAAGGGCAAGGATTGCTACTGGAAACGCACCGCCTCACCAATCGATGCGCCGTCGGCAGGCCAGAAGGACGCCCGCTCAGCGATCGAAGCGGCGCGCGCGCGTCGCGACGCAGACCTGCGGGAGGTTGATGCGATGCGTACTGGCGGCTGGCCTGCCTTCTGGCGGCATTTCAATGGGTGCGGCGGCGACGCGACCTGTGAGGCCGAAGTCATTCGGGCGCGGATGACCATCGAGCGCGACCTTGATGCGCAGGCGGCCCGGATCAATCAGCGCTTTCGCAATGACATGCAGTCCCTGCTTCATGCCCAGATTCGCCCGGAGCCGCCGGGCGGCGGCGCTACTGAGCGCTGACATTGCCGATGCGCGCCTTGTCAGCCGTCGCGCTTCGGGCGATACTTCAGCCATGTCATTCCAAGAGAAGCTCTTCGACGGCTAAGGCCCGTCAATCTCCCCCCTCCTGAACTGGTCCACGGGAAAGGTGCGCCTCGCGCGCATCGCCCCCGCGTCCAGCGTCGCGATGCGGCCCTGCATCCGGCGACCTCTCAGACAGGAGACTGGAATGACGGAGAA
>JAGRED010000448.1 GCA_020446725.1 Parvularculaceae bacterium
AAACCGCCACATCCACAATATGGCGACAAGCATCAGGACGGAGCCGAGCAGCGTATAAAGGAAGAATTTCATCGCCGCATAAACGCGGCTCGGCATGGAAACGCCGCCGAACTCCTTGACGCCTTTCGATCCCCACACGCCGATGATGAGAAACATCGGGATGAGGCTCGCTTCGAAGAAGAGATAGAAAACCAACAGATCAAGCGCGCAAAAGACGCCGAGTATCAGCGTTTCCATGATGAGAAACGCGATCATGTATTCAGGGACGCGTTTTTCGATCGTCTTCGACGCCATGATGCAGATCGGCATGATGAACGTTGTCAGCAGGACGAAAAGGATCGAGATCCCGTCGACGCCCATCTTGTAGGAGACGCCGCCGCCAAGCCACGCCGCGTGCTCGACGAGCTGATAACCGCCGAAAGACGGATCGTAATACGCGACGTAAATGAACACCGAGACCACGAAGGCGCCGATTGTGAACAGCATCGCGACGCGTCGCGACACTGAATCGATCTGAGCCTGTTCAGCGGCGCTGATCTCTCCCGCCGCGTCGCGTTTCGCCATCATCTGTCTCAGCGCAATGCCGAGAGCGCCGACGAGCGGCAGGAAAGTCAGCAGCGAAAGCCAGGGCTGGCTCGCTAGGCTTTCAGCGAGGAGATCGTTCATCGCCCGCCTCCGAGCCGGAAGAAGATGAAGGTGATGAGAGCGGCGATGCCGACGAGCATCACGAAGGCGTAATGATACATATAGCCGGATTGAACCTTGACCATACGACGGGCGCCCGCGGCGACCGTGCTGGCGATGCCGTCAGGCCCGACGCCGTCAATCGTCTTGCCGTCGCCGTCAATCCACAGAAAGCGGCCGATCGCCAAGGCGGGTTTGACGAATAGAAAATCGTAGATTTCGTCGAAATACCACTTGTTCTTGAGGAAGGCGTAGATCATGCCGCCGGGCCGCAGCAGGCCGGGCCTTAACGGATCGCCGCGCAGATACTGCCAGGCTGCGGCAAGCGTTCCGAAAACCATCGCAAAGAACGGCGCCCAGATGACCCAGGCGGGGAATTCATGATGGCCGCCGCCATGATCGGCGCCATCGACCGCTTCCTCGTTGTGGGCGCTTTCATGCCCGGCGACAGGCGCGCCGTGCGCGTCTACAGCAACAGGTTCATGCGCCGGCGCAGCATGGTCGGCGGCGGAATAAAGCGCGCCGTTCCAGAATTTGTCGGCGTTCGATCCTATGAAATCCTTGTAGAACGCCATGCCCGCGAACAAGGCGCCGATTGCAAGCGGCACAAGCGGCCAAAGCATGACGTTCGGCACATCGTGCGGATGCTTCTTCACTTTTTCCGGCAGACGGCTCGGTCCCCAGAAGGTGATAAAGATCAAGCGCCACGAATAGAACGCCGTCATCACCGCCGCGAGAATGCCGAGAACGAACGCGTAATAGCCGAACGCCTTGCCGGCCTCACCCGCCGCGAAAGCGCTCTCGATAATCATGTCTTTTGAAACAAACCCCGCCGTGCCGATCGGCAAATCGCCGATTTTCAATCCCGGAATGCCGACGCCCGTGATGGCGATCGTGCCGACCACCATCAGAAGATGCGTCAGCGGCAGCAGCGACTTTACGCCGCCCATTTTCTTGATGTCCTGCTCGTGATGCATGCCGTGGATGACGGCGCCGGAGCCAAGGAACAGGAGCGCCTTGAAGAAGGCATGCGTGAAAAGATGGAACATCGCCGCGCCATAGGCGCCGACGCCCGCGGCGAAAAACATGTAGCCGAGTTGCGAACAGGTTGAGTAGGCGACGATCTTTTTGATGTCGTCCTGGAAAAGGCCGACAGTCGCAGCAAAAAACGCGGTTGTTGCGCCGACAAACGTCACCAGCGCAGCGGCGTTCGGCGCGTATTCAAAGAGCACCGAGCAGCGACAAACGAGAAAGACGCCGGCCGTCACCATCGTCGCGGCGTGGATGAGCGCGGAGACCGGCGTCGGGCCTTCCATGGCGTCCGGCAACCAGGTGTGGAGGAGGAACTGCGCCGACTTGCCCATCGCGCCGATAAACAAAAGCACAGAGATGACGGTCAGCGCGTGTAAGTCCCAATTGAGAAAATGGATGGTGAGTTCGCGGATCGGCGCGCCGGCGCTCGCGCCCCAGGGCGTCACCGCCGCATTCGTCGCAACCGCGGAGAAGACTTCGTCAAAACGCACCGAACCGAAAACGTAGAAGACGCAGAAAATGCCAAGCGCGAATCCGAAATCGCCGACGCGATTGACGACGAACGCCTTGATCGCCGCGTCATTCGCCGACTTCTTCTTGAACCAGAATCCGATCAGCAAATAGGACGCAAGGCCGACGCCTTCCCAACCGAAAAAGAGCTGCAGGAAATTGTCCGCCGTGACGAGGCAGAGCATCGCAAAGGTGAACAGCGACAAATAAGCAAAGAAGCGCGGGCGCCCCTCGTCTTCATGCATGTAGCCGATCGAATAGGCGTGGACGAGAAATGACACCGTATTGACGACGACGAGCATCACCGCAGACAGCGTGTCGAGCCGGACAGCCCAATCCGCATAGAAGTCGCCGGATGAAATCCAGGTGAAGAGCGAAATGGTGCGCGCATGGCCGCCAAGAGCGACGTCGCTGAACAGAAGCCACGCCTGAAGACAGGCAAGGCCGACCAGCGCCGTCGTGGCGATTTCAGCAGCCCGCGGCCCGCCGACGCGCGCGATCGGCATCGCCAGAAGCGCGCCGAACAAGGGCAGCAATACGACAAACGGCTCCATCAGCGCAGGTCCTAATTCTTCATCAGATTGGCGTCATCGACGGCGATATCGCCGCGATTGCGGAAGAAGGCGACGAGGATGGCGAGCCCGACGGCCGCTTCGGCCGCCGCCACCGTCAGCACCATGAAGGCGAACACCTGGCCAGTGAGGTCGCCCAAAAACTGTGAAAAAGCGACGAGGTTGATGTTGACCGCGAGCAGCATCAGTTCAATCGACATCAGGATAATGATGACGTTCTTCCTGTTGACGAAAATGCCCGCCATGCCGATCGCGAAGAGCACCGCGGCGACGCTGAGATAATGGCCGAGACCAATCATCGTCCTAGATCCCCTGCCCTGACGGGACTTTCTTGAGTTCAACGCTCGCTTCGCGCTTGCGCGCAACCTGCGCGGCCGGATCCTGTTTGCGGATGCCGTCGCGCGTTCTGAATGTGAGCACGATGGCGCCGATCATCGCGACGAGAAGGATGATCCCCGCAATCTGAAAATAATGAACGTAATCGGTGTAAAGGATGAGGCCGAGGCCTTCGATGTTTGTCGGCGCGTCGGCTCCGGCCAGAGGAGAGCCTTGCGTCGCGACCGGATTGGCGGCTGCGAATTCTTCGTCCGTCGGCATCGTCCATGCGGCGAAGGCGAGAACTAGTTCGACAACGATCAGGCCGGCGATTGCGACGCCGACAGGAAGATATTGCAAAAATCCCTGCTTCATCTCGACGAAATCAACATCGAGCATCATGACGACGAAAAGGAAAAGGACCGCGACAGCGCCGACATAGACGACGACCAGCAGCATCGCGAGATATTCAGCCCCCATCAGCACGAAAAGGCCGGCCGCAGAAATAAAGGCGAGGATCAGAAACAGGACCGAGTGAACCGGGTTCCTGGATGCGATGACCATTAGGCCGGAAGCGACCGCGGACAGAGCGAAAACCCAGAAAGCAAAGGCGGCAAGCGTCATGACGGGTCTCTGGGCGGTCGCGGCATCCCACTTGGGGGAAAAGGCGCGCACGGCCGCCGATCTGGCGACGGGTTGAACGAATGCGCCGCCGGAAACAAGGGTTTGCCGCCGAAAGCGCCAGCTGAATTGCGGCGGGTTTTAGACCGCGCCGATCAGCTTTGCAAAGGGAGATGGAGCCCAGAAAACGGCCCCTTTGAGCAGGTTTTCCACAGGGCGGCTCGACCTTCCAGAACCGGTTCTTCCGAACGCCGGCTCTCCAAACGTGTCGCGTTGACCGGCAGGAGAACGTCCAATACCGGTCGCCAGATGGATCGGCTGAGATTTTGGTCTGGACCCGTTCGCACCGCCGTGTTGCTCGCGGTCGTGTTGGCGTTCGCGCTCAGACTGATCACGCCTCCCGGCTACATGATCGCCGCCGCCGACAATGGCGGTCTTACGATCACCCTTTGCGGCGGAGGGACGGCCCACCAGGTCCTGACGTTCGACCCCGAAACTGGCGACTATTCGAATTCTCCCACCGCCCCGCAGAAGTCGGGGGAGGACGATGTTTCGTCGTCGCCCTGCCCGTTCGCCCTTTCGGCTGCGTTCGTAACGCCGCCCGGCATAGCGCCGGTCCTTGCGTCGGCCAGCATCGGCGACGAGCCCGTGACGCTTCCGGTCGCAAGCGCCGCATCGCTTTTTCCTGTCAGCGCGCCGCTCCCCCCGCGGGGACCGCCGACGCTGGTTTGACGCCTGGCCTCAAAACCCAATCGCTCAAACCAGATCGCGCCCGGCCGAGCCGGCGCAAACAGGAATTGTCAGATGAAAGTGCGCCTTTTGTTGAACGCAGGCCTCCTCGCGCTTGCGGCTCCTTCCGCCTATGCCCAATCGAATTCCGCCGAACCCGCGCTTATGGACGTGATCATCGTCTCCGGATCACGACGAGACGCAGCTGTCGAGACGGCCATCAGCCCGGAGGCTGCGCCGCGGCAAGGCGCCGACATCACGCTGCTCGCCGCCCGAACGCCCGGCGGCGCGCGAATCGCCAACGGCGAGATTTCCGGCCAGATGCAGTATCGCGGGCTTTTCGGCGAACGCCTGAACCTGCGCGTCGACGGCCAGCGATTCGCCTCCGGCGGCCCCAACCTGATGGACCCCGCCTTTCACTACGCGCCGGCCCCGCTTGTCGCCTCGCTGGTTATCGACCGCGGCGTCAGCCCGGTGTCGAAAGGCCCCGGTCTCGCCGGCGGCGCGGACGCCGTCTTCAAGCGCGTCGGATTTGCAGAAAGCGGCGAAACGGAATTCCGCTATGACGCCGTCGCCTCCTGGTCGAGCGTCAATGACGGCGTATCGGGCGGCGGCGTCGCCGGCGTCGCCAGCGATGACTGGCGCGTGAATTTTCTCGGCGCGTATGAAGAAGGCGACGACGTCGAGTTCAAGAACGGCGTCATTGGCGGCTCATCCTTCAACCGCGCGGTCTATGGCGCATCGGCGGGCGTCAGGGTTTTCGGCGGCGAGCTGTCGTTCGATCTTCGTCGTCACGATACGGGTCCGAGCGGCAATCCGCCCTTCCCGATGGACATTCGTTTTTTCAATTCCGATTTCGCTCGGCTTTCCTATGAGGGACCCGTCGGCGCCGCGATCCTTCGCCTTGCGCTCGATTACATCGATGTCGAACATGCGATGAACAATTTCGATCTGCGTCCGGCGCCGGCCCCAATGATGCTCCGCGAAGCGCTTGCGGATGCTTCGACGCGGCGCGCGGAAGGATCGCTAGAATTCGATGCGTTCGGCGGAAAGCTGAAGCTCGGCGGCGATCTGGAAGAAGTCCGGCACGATATGAAGATCGTCAATCCGGCGAATGCAGGCTTTTTCGTAAAAGCCTATCCCGATATCGAACAGCAGCGTTTTGGCGGCTTCGCAGAATGGCGCGGCGGCGCCGGACCTGTCGAGAGCGAAATCGGCGTCCGGATCGACCGCCATGAATACGAGGCGGGCGTTACGCGATTCGGTTCCGCCCTGCCGATGGGGCCGGCGATGCTGGCGAACGCGTTCAACAATTCCGATCGCAGCGCCAGTGATACGACAGTCGATGCGGTGCTCCGCGTGTGGACGCAACCGGCCGGCGGATTCATCTGGCGCGCGACGCTGGCGCGCAAGACGCAATTGCCGGGCTACATCCAGCGCTTCGGCTGGCTCCCGCTCAACGCCAGCGGCGGCCTCGCCGACGGCAATATCTATGTCGGCGACTTCAATCTGCAACCGGAAAAAGCGCTGATCGCCGAGATCGGATTCGATTATGCGAGCGACGTCTTCTATGCGCGGCCGACGATCTATCTGCGGCGGATTGACGATTACATCCAGGGCGTTCCTTTCGACGCGACGCCCGGCGTCGCCGACACGATCATCGAAATGGTGTCAACGATGAACGGTGATCCGACGCCGCTGCGCTGGGCGAATGTCGATGCGCGTCTTTACGGTTTCGATATGGACGCCGGCTTCAAGATCGCGGGACCGCTGCGCATTGACGGCGTTTTCAATTATGTGCGCGGCGAACGTCGCGACATCGACGACGACCTCTACCGTATCGCCGCGCCGAGCGCGACGCTTGGACTGAGCTGGGACGCATCGCGCTGGTCGGCGACTTTCGAAGCGCGCGGCGTCGCCGATCAGAACAAGGTTTCGCTTACGAACGGCGAAACGCCGTCTGACGGATATGTCGTCCTCAGTTTCTATGGCGATGTTGAGATTACAGACGGTGTCCGCCTTTCCGCGGGCGTCGAGAACATCGCAGACAAGGTCTATCGCGATCATCTCGCCGGTTATAACCGCAACGGCTTCGGCGACGTCGCCGTCGGCGAGCGCGTGCCCGGCTCAGGTCGCAGCGTCTTCGTCCGGCTGTCTCTGTCGAACTAGCTTTCAGACGACGCGCGCCGGCGGATCGCCGGCGCGCCGCTGACCCGCGCCGGAAGCGCCGCCGCTGGCGGAGACCGCCGCCTCAAGCCTCTCGCGATAGCTGCGGCTTCCAAGGATCGTCGCGCCCGAATTGAGCGTGATCGTCACGCCGCCTTCGCCGGTCGGCGCGATTTCTCTAATCTCCGCCGGATTGACGAGGTAGGAGCGATGAACGCGAAGGTGCGGCGCGCCAACTTCCGCCAGCCGTCCTTCAAGGTCGCCAAGCGTCATCCGGGCAAGATAGGTCTTCGCCGCCGTCGTCGCCTCCACATAATTGCCGGCTGATTTGACGAACTGGATGTCGGCGGCGTCGAGGAATATCGATCGTTTGCCGCATTGAAGCGCGATCCGTCGGCTTTGCTGCGGCGCGGACGCGGCGATACGGGCCTGCGCGGCGCCGACCGCCCAGAACCCGAACAGGAATAGGCCGTAGGTGAAAAGGTCCTTCCGCAATTCGTAGATGATGACCTTCGCGTTGAAGTAATCGAGCTCATAGGGACGCCCCAAGACCGACGGAAACAGCATGTCGCGCATCAGGAACATGCCGGCGCCGTGCAGGAACGAAAACGTCGCGGCGCCAAGGAAGTGAATCGCGACGGCGCGACCAAGGCCCGGACCTTCAAGCGGCGCCGCGCGCAGCAGGATCGGAACGATCGCGGCGAACGCCAGCAGCGTAAGGTGCGATGTCGCCTCAAGTATCCACGGTTCGCGCCAATCGAGTTCGACGCCGTCGAGCGACGCATCCATCTGGATCGACGTCGCCTGAATGACCAGCGACGCAAGCAGCGAAAGGGCGACGATCGAATACGCGATCAGTTCGGCGCGCCGCCAAGGGGCGGGCCAGAATGCGCCGACGGTCTGATCATCGGGCGTTGGCGGGGCGGCTGTTGCGGCTTTGGTCATTCCCGAATTTCTAGCCGTCCCGCTGAAGTTTCCCATCACATTCGCCCGCTTTTCATCCCGTTTGGCGGACATTCCGTCACAAAGACGGCGCCAAGCCGCATTCCGCCCCAAGCAAGCTGCGCGTGCGCAACCGCTCCCCTAGCAGAAGCGCGTCTGACCACCGGACGCAAAAACCTAAGCAGCCACGGAGTGTACCGCATCATGTCCAACAGGAAGATCGCCGCCGCC
>JAGRED010000449.1 GCA_020446725.1 Parvularculaceae bacterium
CCGCGGGCTACGCGGCGCTGTTGTTCCGGAAGGGGGCGGCCGTCACGCGGCTGTATTCGATCGCGGTCGATCCCGAAGAGCGGGGAAAGGGCGTCGCCGACGCACTCCTCGCCGCGGCGGGCAGGCGCGCGGCAGAGCGCGGCGCGGGGCGCCTTCGCCTTGAAGTCCGCCCTTCCAACCGGGCGGCCCAGCGATTATATGAGCGCGCCGGATTTGCAGTCATTGACCGCAAAGCCGGCTATTATGGCGACGGGGAAGACGCGATTCGGATGGAACGTCGTCTCTCCCCGGCGAGACCGGGCGGCAGAGGCGCCCATCCATGACAACAGATAATTGAGCGCTGACTCGTGAGTGATTGGCTCATTCTGGTCGAATACCCGGCCGATCTTGCGCAGCATGAAACGCCGCACAAAGTGATGCGCATCAGGGATTATCTGACGACGCCGACCCTTTTCACCGGACGTCGGCCGAACATCATCAACCTTGCGCGCAGCTATTCCTATCAAAGCGAAGGATATTACGCGTCGCTTCTCGCCGAGGCGCGCCGGCACCGCGTCGCGCCGACCGTGCAGGCGATGGTCGAACTCAGCCGCAAGTCGCTTTACGCCCATGCCGTGCCCGAACTCGAAGCCGCGCTTCAACGCGATATCGAGAATGGTGCAGCCCCCGCCGAGAAGATGCTTGTCGCGTTCACCTCGACGCAGCCGCGCGGCTATGACCGTTTCGCCAAGCTTCTCTATGACTGGTTCCGCGCGCCGGTGATTGAGGTTGAGGCATCGGGCGGCGTCAAGCCGAAGATCCAGACCCTGCGCATCGTCGCCCCGCACAAACTCAAAGGCGATGAACGGCGGTTCTTCCTCTCGGCGCTTGATCAACATACGAGCCGTCGCTGGACGGCGCCGAAAGCGAAGGCCGCCGCCAAATGGTCGCTCGCCGTTCTCATCGACCCGAAAGAAGAGGAGGGGCCTTCATCGCCCGCGTCGATCAAGCGGCTCGCCGCGGTCGCTGACAAGATGGGCGTTGAGGTTGAACCCCTTTATCCGAACGAACTCGCTTCGCTCGCGGAATTCGACGCGCTCTTCATTCGGGCGACGACGGCGATCGACAATTTCACCTATCGCTTTGCGCGCCGCGCCGAGCAGGAAGGCATGCCGGTCATCGACGATACCGAATCGATGATCCGCTGCACCAATAAAGTCTATCTGAAAGAGCTGCTCGACAACGCGAAAATTCCGGCGCCGAAAACGGAAATCGTCGATGAGAAAACCGACTTCGCCGAAGTGATGCGTCGTCTCGGTTCGCCCGTCGTGCTGAAGGCGCCGGACGGGTCGTTCTCGCGGTCGGTCCACAAGGCGGCGACCTTGGAGGAATTTGAAGCGACGGCGAAAAAGCTCTTCGACGACACGGCGCTTATCCTTGCGCAGGAATATATGCCGACGCAGTTCGACTGGCGTGTCGGCGTTCTCGACGGCGAGCCCCTGTTCGCCTGCCGGTACAAAATGGCGCGCGGCCATTGGCAGATCGCCAAGCACCAGCCTGACGGCGGGATGACTTTCGGCGGCACGGATACGATAGCCGTCGACGAGGCGCCAAGGCTTGTCATTGATACCGCCGTCAAATGCGCGCGCCTCATCGGCGACGGGCTATACGGCATCGACCTGAAGGAAAATGAGAACGGCGTTTACGTCATCGAGATCAACGACAATCCGAACCTCGATCATGATTATGAAGGCGCGGTGCTGAAGGACGAGCTATGGCGCCGGATTATCAACTGGTTCGCCGTGCGGCTTGAAAAACGCATGGGCGGCGCGCATGCGGGCCCCGTCGCCGTTCAGCAGCCGCAGCCGCCGCTCGCGAAAGCGAGCAGCGGCTAGGCGAAGTCGGCGCCGCTCGCTAGGATCGCCCGGGGTTGAGAGAGGGCGATCATGATCCATCGAAGGGGAATTCTCACAGGCGCTGCAGCGCTTGGCTTTGCTGCGCCGACGCTGGCGCGATCCGCGGAAAAGAAGGGCGGCTCCAAGGCTGACCTCGTCGTTCGCAACAGCCTTGTCTATACGAGCGACCCGGGACGACCGAAGGCGCAGTCCTTCGCCGTCGCCAATGGCCGTTTTATCGCTGTCGGCGACGACGCCGATATTGAAGGACTTGTCGGGCCCGGGACGACCGTGATCGAGGCTCGCGGCCAATTCGTGTTTCCGGGCTTTATCGACGCGCATTCGCACCCAAGCTCAATACAGGAGGTCTACGGAGCAATCGTCGGCTTTGCGACGATTGCGGAGATCAAGTCAGCAATGCGTGCGAAGGCGAAGGAAACGCCGCCCGGCTTCTGGGTCGAAGGATACATGTATGACGACAAGAAACTGGATGGCGGCAATCCGATAACGCGATTTGACCTGGACGAGGCGGTCCCGGATCATCCGGCGATTGTCCGGCATCGCGGCGGACATACCGGCGTCGTCAATTCAAAGGCGCTTGAACTGGCAGGCGTCACGGACGAAACGCCTGATCCAGAAGGCGGCGCCTATTATCGCGACGGGGGCGTCTTGAACGGCCGCGTCGCCGAGAAGGCGATGTTCGTTTTCGAAAAGGTCGGCAAGCGAACGCCGGTGACGCGCGCCATGCAGCAGGAAGGCGTCAAACGCATTTCAAAACGCATGGCCGCGGCGGGCGTCACATCGGTGACCAACGCCTTCGGCGAGGTCGAAGAAATCATCGCCTATCAGGATGCGCGCAAAGCGGGCGAAATGTATTTCCGCCTGTGTTTCATGCCGGGCGGCGGCTCGCCGGCTTACGCCGGGCTGAAGGCGGCGGGGATCAGCACTGGTTTTGGCGATGAATGGCTGCGCATCGGCGCCGTTAAATTCGCCGCCGACGGTTCGGCTTCGGAAAGAACAATGCGCATGTCGACGCCGTTCAAGGGCCGGCCCGATGATTACGGCATCCTGACAATGAGCGCGGAAGAAATATTCGCCGCCGTCAACGATGCGCGCGACCATGACTTCCAGATCGGCATCCACGCCAATGGCGATGTGACGATCGCCATGGTGCTCGACGCCTATGAAAAGGTCTTGAAAGAAAAGCCGCTCGCCGATCCGCGCTACCGCATCGAGCATTGCACGCTCATCAATGAGAAGCTTCTGAAACGGATCAAAAAGATCGGCGCTGTTCCGACGCCATTTTACACCTATGCGCATTATCACGGCGACAAATGGGACGAATATGGCGAGCAAAAGCTCGAACATATGTTCGCGCACCGGTCGTTCCTCGATCACGGCATTATGGTTGCGCCGGCGTCAGACTATCCGCCGGGACCGTTCGAGCCGCTGATGGCGATCCAGTCAATGGCGACGCGAAAGGACCTCGCCGGCAAAGTGTGGGGCCCGTCGCAGAAGATATCCGTCGCCGATGCGGTCAAGATTTGCACAATGCACGGCGCCTACGCGTCGTTTGAAGAAAACATCAAAGGATCGATCGCGCCCGGCAAACTCGCCGATTTCGTCATGCTGGCGCGCGACCCGTTCTCGGAACCCGCCGATTCAATTAAGACGATTCCGGTCATTCGAACGGTGGTTGGCGGGAATACCGTATTCGAGGCGTAATTTCGCAGGACGTATCAGCGACGACGGACGGCGCGAATCCCGGAATTGCCGCTGGTGATTTTACGCTGGCCTGTTTTGTCATTTTTACGACAACTCACGATCGAAATGCTGAACGCCGTCGGGGCTATGACGCCCTGCCGCCGGCGTGATCTTTTTCGGCTTGCGGGCGGACCAAATCGGTTGCCGCCGGCATAAGCTGCGGCTATCGACGCCTGACGAAAGGAAACTGTCATGCGTATCGACTCCATCGCCATCGGGACGAAGCCGCCCGAAGATATCAACGTCATCATCGAAGTGCCGCTCGGCGGCCAGCCGATCAAATACGAAATGGACAAGGCGGCGGGCGCGCTCGTCGTCGATCGGTTCCTCTATACGCCGATGTCCTATCCCGGCAATTACGGTTTCGTACCGCACACCCTGTCGGAAGACGGTGATCCGATTGACGTTTTGATCTGCAATACGCGTCCGCTCGTGCCGGGTTGCGTGATCAATGTGCGCCCGATCGGCGTCATGCTGATGGAGGATAATTCAGGCGTTGATGAAAAAGTGCTTGCCGTGCCGAGCCCGCACCTGACGCAGCGCTGGAACGCCGTGAAGGAGTTCAGCGACCTTCCTGAAATCACGCTGAAACAGATCGAACATTTTTTCGAGCACTATAAAGATCTTGAGCCCGGCAAATGGGTTAAGGTCGGCGGATGGCATGAGGCGGCGACGGCGCGTCGGAAAATCGTCGAAGCGATCGAGCGGGCGAAAGGAGCTTGACGGCGTATGAGAGGCGTTAAGCGGGCCGGTAATGTCGTCCTCGCCCTTCTCGCATGTGCGGCGTGCGCGACATCGCCGATCGAAGAACGAAGCGACGCGCTCGCCCCTTTCACTATTGCGTTAAGGGACAGTCAGCCTGACGGAGCCCTTGCCGTGGTCTATGAGATGCGGGGCGCACGGCTCGTCTGGATCGCCGCTGAACATGCGACCCGTACGGACAGCCTGACATTTTCGCTTATCAATGACGCTTATCGCTATTTCGATTTCGATACAGTCATCGTCGAAGGTTGTCCCGCGTCGTGGGGAGCGAACGCAGAGCGCCTCGTGAACTATGCGCAGGAAGGCGCAGGGAAGGAGAAAGACGGATTTCAGCCGAATGGCGAAACCGTTCCGACCGTCCTTGGCGGCATTGCCGACGGCGCGACGATCTATTGCGGCGAGCCGGATGATGCTGCGCTATTGCAATTTCTTTCAGAACGCGGGATCGCCGCCGCCGATGTTCTCGGCTTCTATACGATGCGCATGATACCGCAGTGGATTCGCGAACGGCAGATCGTCGATGCAGGCGATCCGGCCGTTGATGCGCTTCTCGATGAAGAGCTGCGGCGCAACCGCGGGGATCTCGGTCTCGACGAGGATGTTCTGGCGACGGTTGGCGATTTGCGCCGATGGTATGAAGCGAAGAACGGCAAGGCGCTCGACGCCGGCATCAAGCTCGAAGAGGTTGGGCCGCTCGCCGATGGACCTTATGAGACGAATGTCGTCGGCGCGGCGATATCAAGAGCCCGCGCCGCCTATCTGCATGGGCTCGTGATTGATCGCCTGAAGGAAGGCGGATCTCTCCTAGTCGTTTTCGGCGCTAGCCATTTGATGATTCACAAGCCGGCGCTCGATGCGTCGCTCGGCGAAGCATGCTATTACGGCGCGGCGCTTCAAGACGCGCTGACGTCCCGTCGGTGATATCCGTCATCCCGAATGCGCCGCATTCGGGATGACGAAAAGATGAAATGCGCGCGCCGTCGCTTATTCCCAGTAATATTTCCCGCGTTTTTTCGCGCCCGTGACGGTTTCGTTCATCGTCTCGGGATCGTAGAGCCTGCCATTCAGCATGACGCCGTCGATTTTGTCCGTATTGCGGATATCGTCGAGCGGATTGGCGTCCATGATGACGAGGTCGGCGAGTTTGCCTTCTTCGATCGAGCCGATGTCCTTATCGTAACCCAAAGCCCTCGCCGGGGTTGACGTCGCGGCTTTCAGGGCTTCGAGCGGCGACATGCCGCCTCTGACGAACGACCACATTTCCCAGTGCGAGCCGAGCCCTTCTTCCTGGCCGTGCGCGCCGATCGACACCATGACGCCGCGATCTGAAAGTTTCTTCGCTTCGCGCGCGCTGTATTGGTCGACGAAATCTTCCTCCGGCGCCTTGGTGCGGCGCACCGAGCTCGGCTGGAGGATATGCGCCGGCACATGTTTTGAGAGGATCGGATGCAGCCAGACATCCGTCGCCATGCGCCAATACGGATCGGCCGCCATGCCGCTATAGGTGACGACAAGCGTCGGCGTATAGGCGACATTCGTTTGCGAGAAGAATGACAGAACATCTTCATAGAGAACGTTCTGCGGGATGTTGTGCTCAAGCGTCGAATTGCCGTCGGCGATGAGCGTCATGTCCTGCGTGAAAAGCGAGGCGCCCTCGGCGACGACCGTCATGTTTTCGGCGCGCGCGGCGGCGGCGACCTGCTGGCGCTGATCGCGGCGCGGCTGGTTGTAGTTCTTGATCGATTTTGCGCCTTCAGCTTTCAGCCGCCTGACATGCGCGAGCGCATCGTCGTAACTTTCGATTTCAGCGAAGAACCCGGGCGCCTTGGCGCCGTAAACCACATCGCCGGTTGAAAAAGTGCGCGGGCCGAGAAGATCGCCTGTGCGTTGCAATTCCGCAGCGGGAAACACCTCGGATGCGCCGTTTGACGGATCATGCACCGTCGTCACGCCGAGCGCGAGATGCGCGATCGCGGACCAGTTCTGTTCCGGGATGATGTCGTCCTCGCCCTGCGGGCCATGCGCATGGGCGTCGATGAAGCCGGGCGTTACGGTTTTGCCTTCCGCATCGATGATGCGCGCGCCGGCGGGATAAGTCCCTTCGCCTTCGCCGACCGCGGCGATGCGATTGGCGTTGATGACGATATGCCCGTTCTCGATGACGCCGCCGTCTTCGCCTTTCATGGTGATGATGCGCGCATTGCGGATGACAGTGACGCCGGACGGCTTGTCGGTGCGCGCCGTCACGGAAAGGTCCGCGCCGGATGTCGGCGGGGTGAACTTTTTCGGTTCCTTCTCGTCGGGATTGGCGGGCGCTGTCGGAATCATCTCGGCGATACGCGCTGAATAGAGCGTCGGCCCCAGGGTCCAGCGGATTTCGCCGGGGTCGGACCAGGAAAGATAGGCCGAGCCGCCTTCGCTTGCGCGGGCGACCGGAACGGCGGACGCCGATTTGCCGGCGCCGATTTCCTGCGGGCCCGCCGTCATCGGCATCGCATAGACCGCCCAGTTCTCACGGAAGGCGAGATGCTTGCCGTCAGGCGAGACCTGATAGTCCGTCAAAAGGTCGCCCGCGGCGTGGACGCGCCTTGCTTCGCCGTTCAGGTCGACGCTGACGAGTTTCGTCTGATTGTCTTCCCGGACCTGCATGAAGACGCGGTCGTTATCCGCGCCGAAATGCGGATTGGCGCCGCCGTCCGACACTTTCGACATTGCGCCGCCTGAAGCGGAGACGCGGTAGACGCCGGGCGCCTGCGCATAACGGTCGGAGAGCAGAAATCCGCTGGCGCTCTTTTCAAAGACGACAGTCTTGCCGTCGGGCGAAAAGCGCGGCCGGCGGTAAATGCCGGGCGCGGCGGTGATCGCTTTGCCGGCCCCGCCGCCCGCTGACGTGACGCGGATCGTTCCAAGGTCGTCATCCGTCCAGGAAACATAGACGATGCGCTTCCCATCATAGGAGAATGAGGGGAAGAGTTCGCGTCCGGCGCTTGCGCCGGTAAGACGGCGCGGCGTTCCGTTCGGCAGCGATTTCACCCAAAGCTTGCCGAGCGATTCGAAAACGGCCGTGCGGCCGTCCGCCGAGACGGTCGCAAAGCGCGGCATCGTCGTCTTGAAATTATCCGGCGCAACATCAACGGCCGGGCGCGGCGCATCGATGACGTCGCGATCGTCAGCGACGCGGAAGGGGATTTCCGCCGCCGCGCCGTCGAGCGTCACCCGGCGGATTTTGCCGCCAGCCCAGAAAACGACGGATTTTGAATCGGGGGTCCAGTCCATGCCCGGGTAAACACCGTGAACGGCCCACGCCTCCTGCATGTCGAGATCGAGCGCATCATAGATTTTCGTCTGCGCGCCGGTGGCGAGATTCATCAAATAGAGCTTTGACTTTTCACGCTCGCGCTTGACGAAGGCGAGCCATTTGCCGTCGGGCGACGGGGTGGGACGCACGGCGCCGCCTGCGCCGCCCGCGATGCGCGTCGTTTCACCTGTTGCAATGTCAAATCGTTCAATGGCGAAGACTTCGCCGTTCGCGTCCTGCGCATAGATGAACGTGTCTCCTGGCGTCGTGTTGTGCGCGTAGTAGACGGATTGCCCGCCGCCTTTCGCGCCATTGGCCGCGAAGACCGGCTCGCCGAGTTCTTTCTGGTAGGTTTCGTTCGGGCGCTTGACGAGCTTCACGCCATCGCCGCCGCCGAGGTGGTACATCCAGATCTCGCCGGTGCCGAGCGAACGTGATGTCGTGAAATGTTTACGGCCGATAAGATACTGGCCGTCCGGCGACCAGTCAGGCGCGGTTACAAGACGGAAGGTTTCTTTCGTCACCTGACGTTTGTCGGACCCGTCGGCGTTCATGATCCAAAGATTGTCGCCGCCGCCGCGATCCGAGGTGAAAGCGATCTTTTTCCCGTCCGGGGAAAAGCGGGGCTGCATGTCGAAAGAGAGGCCTTCCGCGACGCGCGTCGGCGCGCCGCCTGTGATCGGCATGGTATAAATGTCGCCGAGAAGGTCGAACGCGATCGTCCGCCCATCCGGGCTGACATCGACATTCATCCACGTGCCTTCATCGACGTCGATCTTGATCTTGCGCATTTCGGCGCCCGGCGGCGTCGAGACGTCCCATTTCTTTTCGTCTTTTGCGTCGTCCGCGAATACGGGCGTTGCGAATGCCGCCAAAGCGGCGCCGGCGAGCAGGATGCGCTTCATGGAATACCCCTCTTGTTTTGCCGCGATTTTAGGCGCCCTGAGCCCGTGGGCAATGCGCAAGGCGCTTTTTGTTGACTAAGGCGCGGGCGCGGCATACGCCTCGGCCCCTTTTGTCATTCGGATCAAGGTCGTGAACACGAGCGTTGCGACAGAACGAGCGTCCCGTGCGGCGTGGCGAGCAGAGCTTGCCGCGCTGCTTTCGCTCGGCCTGCCGATGGCCGCGACGCAGCTTGTCCAGTTTTCCGTGATGACGGTCGATGTCTTGATGATCGGCCGCCTGGGGCCTGAGCCGCTTGCGGCCTCCTCGCTCGGCGTCGTCATATTCTTCGCCGCCTGGCTCGTCGGGTTTGGTCCTGCGATGGCTGTCTCACCGCTCGTCAGCCAGGCGCTCGGCGCGAATGAGAACGATCATGACGATGTGCGCATCTCGGTGCGCATGGCGCTCTGGGGGGTCGTTGCGCTGACGCCGTTCATGTTCCTCGGTTTTGCGCTTGCCGAGCCGATCACGCTCGCGCTCGGACAACCGGAAAATCTTGCAAGACTCGCCGGACCCTATGTGCTGGCGCTGGGGCCGGGCTGGGCGTTTGCGATGGGCGTCATCATCCTGCGCAATTTTCTCGCTGCGATCGGGGAGACGCGCGCGCCGTTATATATCGTCATCGGCACGACGCTGCTGAACGCCTTTCTCAACTGGCTGCTTATTTACGGCCATTGGGGTTTTCCGCGGCTTGAGCTGGTCGGCGCCGGGATCGCCTCCTCGATCGTCAATATGAGCGGCTTCGTCGCGCTCGTTTTCTACGTTCGCTGGGACAAGAGAGCGAAGGCTTTCGATCTCTTCCGCGAATTCCTTGTTCCGCACTGGGAGCGGTTGAGGGAAGTCGTTCGCCTCGGCTGGCCGATTGCGGTGACGATCGCGTTTGAAGGGATGCTTTTTAACGCCTGCGTGTTCGTCATGGGGCGCATCGGCGTCAATGAAGTCGCAGCCTATCAGGTCGCGCTCAACGTGGCATCGATCGCGTTCATGGCGCCGCTCGGTCTTTCCATGGCCGGCAGCGTCCGCGTCGGGCTCGCGGCCGGGGCGGGCGACCGCGCGCGCGTGCGCCGCGCGGCGGCGCTGACGGTCGCGCTTTCAATCGCCGCAATCATGTGCGTCGCGGTCCCGACCATGCTTGCGCCGGAATTCGTCGCTGGGCTCTATCTCAATCGCGAGACGGCGGAGAACGCCGTCGTGATCGCGCTCGTTTCGAAATTCCTGATCATCGCCGCCGCGTTCATGCTGTTCGATGCGACGCAGGTCGCCTCGGCGCAGGCGCTGCGCGGGCTGAAGGACGTTCGCTGGCCGATGGTCATCACGGGAATCGCCTATTGGATCATCGGCTTTCCGGTCGCCGCGTATCTGGGGCTCGGCACCGATTTCGGCGCCGTCGGCGTTTGGTGGGGCCTCCTGTCCGGCCTATTTGCGGCTGCGGCGATGCTCGGCGCGCGCCTTTACCTGCTGACGCGATAGGCGTCGTTAACCTCTTATCAGCCTTAACGCGCGATGAAGCCGGGTTTGAGGAGAGCCGGATCCAGGCGAATGGCGATAGAGGCGGCTGAGACGAACGACGAACCGCTCGACTGGCGGCGCCGGCTTGCGCTTGAAAGCCGGCGCTTTAACGCATGGTGGGAAGGCTACGCCTTCGACGCCGTCGCCGAGCGCGCGTGCCTTGCCGAAGACGCGCTCGCCGAACGCATTCCGTCCGGTCCGCCCGAACAGGAAATTGCGCTTTCTATCTGGGGGGAGGGACGGCTCGATCCCGGCGATCCCGCCTGGACGATGCGCCACGCGAGAACGCTCGGCGTATCGCTGAAGGCGCGCGTCGTCATTATCGGCGCCGGCCTAGGCGGGCCGGTTCGTGATCTGAAGCGCGGCACGCGATGGAAACTCTCGGGCTATTCCCGCATTGCGGACCCGATCAAGGCGTTCGACATCATTCCTTATGATGCGGCGCTCTCGCGCCTAAACCGCGCCTCGGCGGATGGCGGCCTTTCCTTTTTCGAACTGCATCGCGACGGCGATCCGGGGATGATGGCGCTTTTCGCCGCCGAACTCGTCAAGCCTGGGGCGCCTTTCGCCTTTGTCGACTTCACGACG
>JAGRED010000450.1 GCA_020446725.1 Parvularculaceae bacterium
CTGACGAAACCTGCGCCGATCCCGCCGCGAGCGCTGCGCAGAAGGTCGTCGTCTATTACGGCACCAATCGCAAAGCGAGCGGCAAGTCCGCGCCGGCGTCATTCTACAAGAACGAATATGACCGCGACGCACCCGTAAAATACGGCGTCGTCGTCGTTTCGTTACCCTGCGATCGCGACATCGGCTCCATCAAAACGCCGCAGCTCTGGAAACTCGAATTCCGATCCAATCCGGCGAAGCACGTCATCCTCGAAAGCGTCGCGCCCTACGATGGGGAAACGGCGTTCTGGTCCGCCGCCAAGCGGCGCATGGACCGCTCCGCCCGCAAGGAAGCGCTGGTTTTCATTCACGGCTACAATACGAGCTTTCAGGGCGCGGCGATGCGCGCCGCGCAGCTCGCCGCCGACGTCGAACTCGACGGCGCTCCGTTCTTCTATGACTGGCCGTCGACCGCATCGCTGCCAGGCTATCTCGCGGATCGCACGCTGGCGACGGAAATTCCGCAGATTACACAGAACGTCGCCGATTTCCTGCGAGGGGTTGTCGAACGCACAGGCGCGGAACGCATCAGCGTCATCGCGCATTCAATGGGCAATGAGCCGTTTCTTCGCGCGCTGAAGCTGCTCGCCGAGGGCGAATATCGCGAGCGCACGGATAGACCGTTCGACGAAGTGATCTTCGCATCGCCGGACGTCAATGTCGAAAATTTCAAGGCGCATGTCGCCGCGACGCAGAAACTTGCCGGGAATATGACGCTCTACGCCTCAGAGCGCGACCGCGCGCTGAATTTTTCATCCTATCTGTCCAACTTCCCCCGCGCCGGTTTTGCGCGTGAAAAGGTCGTCATCGACGGCCTGGTCAGCGTCGACACGACGAAGGCGAGCGCCGGCTTTATCGGGCATGACGATTTCGCCGGAAACGGGCTCGACGATCTGCGCTCGATCGTATGGTTCGGCGCACGCCCTGAAGGCCGATGCGTGCTGTCGCCGCTCCCCAACCCGAAAGGCGTCTGGAGCTTTGCGCCGAAATGCGATGACGCCGACTTCAAGCTCGCTGTCACATTGCTGCGCCGCCGCGGGACGGCGCAATCCCTGGCCGACCTTGCTGCGACGCGCGCCGCGGCGGAAGCGGATCGATCGCTGTCGCAGGCGGAAAAGCGGCGCCGTCTCAAACGCGCGGACACGATCAAATCGCTGATTGAGAATCTGGACGCGGCGTTCAATCCTCCATCGCTACGCACGCGCTATGCGGCGGCGGCCGTTCCGGCAGTCCGCCTTTCTGCGGTTTTTGGAGAAGCCAAGCCAGCCCACGCTGACGGCGACGCTCTTGAAATCCGCCATGGAGATGGCCGCCTTGATGCGCCCGATACGAACGAATGGGCGCAATATCTGGCGAGTTTCACCCAGGGCTCTTCAGGGGCGAGCGGGAACGACGCCTTTATTCACGATTCCGCCGTGCTGAACGGCCTTCAATCGTCCGATGTCGGAGCGACGATTGAAGAGGGGGCATTTCGCGACGGAAGACCCCCGCTGATCGAAATCCAGGCGTCGGGCGGCGACGCGGCCGCCCGCGAATGGGAACGCGTCAATGCCGAGGTCGTCCGGCTCCATCAGGCCGGCGATTACGCTGCAGCGACCGTAAAAGCCGAGGAAGCGCTTCGCCTTGCTGAAAAGGCGTTCGGACCCGATCACCCCTCGACGCTCGCCTCGGCATACAATCTTGCCGGTCTCTATCAGACGCAAAGGCGTTTTGCGGAATCCGAGGCGCTTTATCTGCGTTCGCTCAACGGCGTTGAACGCGTGCTCGGTCGCGACCACCCGGTGACGCTTTCATTGGTCAGGTCGCTTGCGGTCCTTTATCACATTCAGGCCCGGTATGAGGAGGCGGAACGGCTTTACCGCCGCGCGCTTGATGCGTGGGAGAGGACGCTCGGCCCCAATAGTTTCGATGCGCTCGTCGCTGCGGGCAATCTCGCCGTGCTGCTTCAGGCGACGGGCGATTATGACGAAGCCGAAATACTATATGTGCGATCGCTGAAAGGATTGGAAAGCTCGCTCGGGCGCGACCACCGCGCAACGCTGACCGCAGCCGCCAATCTCGGCGGATTCTACCACGCACGCGGACGGTATGACGACGCAGAGCCGCTGAAGCGGCGCGCCTTTGAAGGACGTGAGCGCATTTTGGGGCCTGACAATCAGGAAACGCTGATCGCCGCGAACAATCTCGCGCTCCTTTACCGGGATCAAGGCCGGTTTGAGGACGCGGAAGCGCTGTTCCTGAACTCCTATAACCGTCTTGAAGCGACGCTTGGCCCGGATAACGGGTCGACGCTCATCGCGGCGAGCAATCTGGCCAGCCTCTATCATGTCCGGCGCCGTTACGCAGAAGCGGAAAAACTTTACCGGCGCGCATTTGAGGGGAGTGAACGCGCTTACGGGGCGGACCATCCGGCGACGCTTACCGGCGCCAGCAACCTGGCCGGAGTATACATGAATCAGGGGCGCTATGAAGAAGCGGAGCCTCTTTATCGTCGCGCCTATGAAGGCTCCGTGCGCGCGAACGGCCCGATGCATCAGAGCACGCTTCTGGGGCTTAACAACCTTGCCGTTCTCTATCAGAAGCAGGGCCGATACGCGGAGGCGGAGCCGCTGCTGTTGCGCGCGCTCGACGGATTTCTAAAGGTGCATGGCGCCGATCATCCATTGACCTTTGTTACGATAAGCAATCTTGCCGAGCTTTATCGGTCGCAGGGCTTATACGAAAAGGCGGAGCCCTATTACCTGACGCTTCTCGAAGGGCGTGAACGCGTTCTCGGCGCCAAAGATCCGTCGACGCTCAACACAATCAAGAATTATTTCATCTGGCGGGAAAATGCCTCGCCGGCCCGCCTCGCGAGCCAATGGGCAGGCGACGCGCGCGCGATGCGGCTGCTAGATACAAGTCTCGCCGACTTTAGCGGCTATCTGAGCGCCGGCGCGGATGTCGCTCGGCTAGACGACCCGACCAGCGTTGAATCGCGCAGCGTTGAACTTCTCACAGCGTTCGAACGCGCGCGCCTCGCCGGCGTTCCCGGAAGCGACAGCGCAGCGGCGGTCTTTGCGGCCGGCGCAATCGCTCAGCGTTTTCAACTTTCTTCCGTCGCTGCGGCGCTTGAATTATCGAGCCGGCGCCTCGCCGATCCCGCGCATCGGGCGCTTCTCGACAGACGCATCAAGCTCGCTCGCGATATCGAGGGCCGATTCAAGGCGCTCAATGCAATGAGAGGGCGCGGAAACCGCAATGCCGCCGCGGAAGCGACGATCGAGGCGGAGATAGACAGTCTCGCCCTTGAAGCGCGCAATGTCGCCTCGGCTCTCGCAGCAGGCAATGAGGGGCAGGCGGAAATTGACGGCGCCGTCATCGAAGGCGATCTCGCAGGGTTCGCGTCCGCGCTCGATCCGGATGAAGCCGTCATCCTCTACAGTTCGGCGGGCGAACATTATCTCGCTTTTGTCGTCACGGCGCGCGGCGCCGCCGCAGTTTCGCTTGGCGTCGACCGGAAGGATATCGCCGGCCGGGTGAGCGCCTTGCGGCGCGGTCTGCGCCTTCCGTACCGCGTGGTCGGCGGCGAAGAAATCGCATCCAACGATCCGCGCGATCTAGCGGCGTTCGATCTCGACGCCGCCGCCGCGCTCGGCGACATTCTCGTCAAGCCGCTGAAGCCCCACCTTTCCGGCGTTAAAAAACTTGTCATCGTCGCGGACGGCCCGTTGCAGAGCCTTCCATTCGGCGTGCTGGTCGAAGAAAAAGGCGACGCGTCGCTCGACGGGTTCGAACGCTATAAATCCGCGCATTACCTCATCGACCGCTATGCGATTTCGGTGCAGCCGTCCGTCTCCGCCGTCCGCACGCTGAGGGCGAAGACGCCGCATTCGAAGGGCGACCTCGCCATGCTGGGTTTCGCAGACCCATCGCTCGGCGGCGTCAAGAGCGGCGGCGCCATCCTGTCGCTTGGCGGTATTGGCGATGCGAAGAGACTTGAGGATCTGCCGGAACTGCCGCAGACGCGCTCGCTGCTGAACACGGTCGGCCTGGCGCTCGGCGCGCGTCCTGAAGACCTTCATTACCGGGACAAGGCGCGTGAAGCGGATTTCCGCGCCTACGACGCGGTGCTGCCGCGTTACCGCATGTTGACCTTCGCAACGCATGGGCTCGTTTCCGACGAGATCGCCGCGCTCAATCTGAAGGAGCCGGCGCTCGTGTTGAGCCTGCCGCCGACGGTCGCCGGCGCCGCGCGGCCGGCCGAGAATGACGGACTGCTTCTCGCTTCAGACATTGTCGGATTTGAAATGGACGCCGATCTCGTAATCCTCGCCGCGTGCAATACGGCGGCGGCGGACGGAACGCCCGGCGCGGAACCGCTAACCGGCCTCGCCAAGGCGTTCATGGCGAAAGGCGCGCGCGCGCTCCTCGTCTCGCACTGGCAAGCGGATGCGAATGCTTCCGCCGCCTTAATCCCGGCGACGGCGCGCTACGCTGAAACGGCGGGTTTCGCCGAAGGGCTCGCTAAGGCGCAACGCGATCTCAAAAACAGCGCCTCATACGACCCGGACCCGCAAGGCAACACGCTGCATTACGCCCACCCCGCGATCTGGGGCGCCTTCACCCTCATCGGGGAGCCGGGGCGATAGACAACGTTCGTTCGAATTGACGCGGCGCAGGCGCAAGGCGGCGGACCGGACCATCTCTCTTCATTGACAATTAACCCGCACGCGCCCATATGCCGGCCATTGTCTGCGCCCGGAAGGGCCGCATGATGAGGGCGGCGTGAAGCGCTGCGGGGAGAAATCCCGACATTGAGCCCTCTTCTTCAGACCTGTTTTTCCTTACGTCCTGAGTCACGCGGGTCGTTTCACCCGGGCCCGAACCGCCTTGCGCGATGCGCATGGGCGGCGCGGCCGAACATATTGGATTTCGCCTTGACTTCATTTTCTAATCTTAACCTCGCCGAGCCGATCGCCAAAGCCGTCGCCGCCGAAGGTTACACAACGCCGACGCCGATCCAGGCGGACGCCATTCCGCCCGCGCTCGCCGGCAAGGACCTGCTCGGCATCGCCCAGACCGGCACCGGCAAAACGGCGGCGTTCGCTCTGCCGATCCTCGACCGGCTGGCGCGCATCCGGCAACCGCTTCGTCCGAAATCGGCGCGCGTCGTCGTTCTCGCCCCGACGCGCGAACTCGCCTCGCAGATCGCCCAGTCATTCTCCGCCTATGGACGGTTCATCAAGGTATCGGTGACGACTGTCTTCGGCGGCATGCCGATCAACCGGCAAATTCGCGACCTGCATCGCGGCGTCGACGTTCTCGTTGCAACGCCCGGCCGCCTTATCGACCTGATCGACCGCAAGGCGATCATGCTGAACAGCGTTGAAGTCGCCGTTCTCGATGAGGCCGACCAGATGCTCGATCTCGGCTTTATTCATGCGCTGCGTGCGATCATGCCGCTGATGCCGAAATCGCGTCAGACCA
>JAGRED010000451.1 GCA_020446725.1 Parvularculaceae bacterium
TCTATTACGCTGAGCGCCTGACGGAGCACGTTCGGGAAACGGCGGGCAAGGGCAGGGGCGCCAAGATCTATTTCAAGCGCGACGAGCTCAATCACACTGGCGCTCACAAGATCAACAACTGCATGGGCCAGATCCTGCTCGCCCGGCGGATGGGCAAGACGCGCATCATCGCCGAGACCGGCGCCGGCCAGCACGGCGTCGCTACAGCGACCGTCTGCGCGCGCTTCGGCCTTCCCTGCGTCGTTTACATGGGCGCGACCGATGTCGAACGGCAAAAGCCGAACGTTTTCAGGATGAAGCTATTGGGCGCGGAGGTCATTCCCGTCACGTCCGGCCGTGCGACCCTCAAGGATGCGATGAACGAGGCGCTGCGCGACTGGGTCACCAATGTCGCCGACACCTATTATCTCATCGGCACGGCGGCGGGCCCGCATCCCTATCCGATGCTGGTGCGCGATTTTCAGGCGGTGATCGGTCGCGAGGCGCGTGCGCAAATCCTTGAGGCGGAAGGCCGGCTCCCGGACGTCGTAATGGCGGCGATTGGCGGCGGGTCGAATGCGATCGGCCTTTTTCATCCCTTCCTCGATGATGAAGGCGTCGAGATCATCGGCGTCGAAGCGGCGGGCAAGGGCCTAGACACGCCAGATCACGCCGCCTCGCTTTCGGGCGGGCGGCCCGGCGTCCTTCACGGCAATCGCACCTATCTGCTCCAGGACGACGACGGCCAGATCCTCGAAGGGCATTCTATTTCGGCGGGGCTTGATTATCCGGGCATCGGCCCGGAGCACTCCTGGCTGCATGACATCGGCCGTGCCGCGTATGTGTCGGCGACTGACGCGGAAGCGCTTGAAATGTTTGCGCTTTGCTCCCGGCTCGAAGGAATTATCCCGGCGCTTGAGCCGGCGCATGCGCTCGCGCGGGCCGTTGAAAAAGCCGCAACGCTCGATCGGGGCCGGATCATCATCGTCAATCTCTGCGGGCGCGGCGACAAGGACGTTTTTTCCGTGATGCCCTATTTCGGCGGCGCAGCATGAAATGGATCAAAAGTCAGCGGAAATGCGCCGCGGCGCTTGCCGCGCCGGTTCAATTCTCATTAAAGAATCCGGGTTGAAAATCAGATGAGGCGGAGGCCGCTGAAGGCGCGCCGCCAAGGCATAGAGTAACCAGCGGGGCCCCTTTGACGCATTCGCTCACCGCCGCAGCGCAATCGGCTGCGACCGCCGTCAGAAAACTGTCCGCCGACGCGCGGGAGGCGCGCACGGCTGCGCTTCGCCGCATCGTCGAGCACTGCAAGGAATTTCAGGGCGCTGATCTGAAACGATCGATCGCGCAGGCTTCCATCTCCCTTTCCATCTATGTCGCTCTCGTCGCCGCCATGATTGCGCTCGCCCGTGCGGGCGAATGGGGATTTGCTCTGTTGTTGTCGCCGCTCGCCGGCGGCGTGCTCGTGAAGCTCTTCACGATCCAGCATGATTGCGGACACGGCTCCTATTTCAAGAGCCGTCTCGCGAATGACTGGATGGGTCGATTGGTCAGCATCCTGACTTTCACGCCCTATTCGTTCTGGCGCGACGCGCATAACCGCCATCATGCGGGGTCCGGAGATCTTGAGCGCCGCGGGATTGGCGCTGTCGATACTTTGACGGTCGAGGAATATCGCGCCCTGCCGAAAAAAGAGCGCATCCTCTACCGGCTCTATCGCCATCCTGTTGTGATGATCCTTATCGGCGCGCCGTTTTATTTCTTCGTCCTGCAGCGCTTTCCGCTCGCATCTGCGCCGCCTTTCGCCAAGACCTATAAAGGTCTCAGCGTCAAGCAGATCTGGCGGAGCGTCGCGACGCTCAATTGCGCGCTGGCGTTTGTCTATGGCGGTCTCGCCTGGCTTTTCGGCGCGGGCGCCGTTGCGCTCGCAATCCTTCCTTCCGTCACGATCGCCGCGTGGGTCGGGACGTGGCTCTTCTTCGTCCAGCATCAATATGAAGACGCCTATTGGGCGAGGAAGCCGGAATGGACCTATGCCGAAGCGGCCATATTCGGTTCGTCGCACTATCACCTGCCGAAAGTCTTCAGATGGTTCACCGGCAATATCGGCCTTCACCATATTCATCATCTGGCGAGCGGAATTCCGAATTACCGGCTTCCGGAATGCTACCGCTCAAGCAAGGACCTCTTGGCGCTGCCCAGGATGACGTTCCTGGAAAGCCTCAACTGCGCGCGCCTTGCCCTCTGGGATGAAGCACAGCGCAAAATGATCTCCTTCAAGGCCTTGAAGGCTGCGGCCTGACGACCAATTTCTTTAATCGAACTCTCTTTTCGGATGGACGGGACCGCCGGGTTCGGATAATGACAGGCGGTCTGTCTTTTTGACAGGGGTATTGTCATGTATGATCCGGATCCGAGCCCGGAAAGAGA
>JAGRED010000452.1 GCA_020446725.1 Parvularculaceae bacterium
AGACCAGCCATGACGGCGCGAGCCAGGCGATGAGAAACTGCGTCCGCCAGGAAGCGCGATCCGAAAACGCCAGCGCGGCGGAAGGCGGGATCAGCGCGACCGCCGGCCAGAAGAGAATGAAAAGAAGGCCGAGATAATAGCCCGGCGGCCCCGCATGGCTTTCCTGGGCCGCGCCGACTTTCGCCAGCATGTCGCCGCCGACGGCTTCCGAAAAAAACCGCCCCTCCGTCGCCTCGTTGACCGCCAGCGCCCATGGCGCAACCATCAGTATAAGGATGATTGCGCCAAGCGCAGGCCGGATGGCGGTCAGGAGTTCAAATCGTCCGCCGCGCGCGGCGGTCAGCGCGAGCGTAAAGCCGACAATCATCAGGATGATCGGCCCCTTGAGCAGCATGCCGGCGCCGAGGGCGAGCCAGAAGCCGAGAACCGCAGCCAAAGACGCTTTCCGGTTTTCAACCGTCGCGGCGAGAATGTGGACGAGCGCCGCCTGCGCGCCTGCAACGGCGGCGAGCAGCATGGCGTCTGTCTTGGCGATCGTCGCTTCGCCGGCGACCGCCGGGGCGCTGGCGAGAAGAAGCGCCGCCGCAAAGCCGACCCGCGGCCCGAATAGCCGTGCGCCCGCCAGATAGGTGAAGAGCGCGGCGAGAACGGCGCCGAGCGCTGATGGAAGGCGATAGGCCCAGATCTCGCGCGCCGCGACATCGGAAAAGGCGGCGACGGACGCCGCCTGCAGCCAGTGGATTCCGACCGGCTTCTTGTTCCGTTCATCCTCCTGAAAGCGGATCGTGACGAAGTCGCCCGTCTCAAGCATCTGCGCGGTCGCCTGGGCGAAGCGCGATTCATCGCGGTCGAGCGGCGGAAGGGAAAAGACGCCCGCGCAGGCTGTCAGCGCCGCAAACGCCGCGATCAGCGCCATCCGCGCCGCCGTCGACAAGCTCGCCTCGCCTGAACCCATTCGCCTGCTTTCCCCTGCGCTCGCCGCGTGCGGCGATCGCGCGTCCCATGCCGCCGCCGAAAGCAGACCGTTTGCTTTTGTCGCCGTTTCTGCGATTTACCAAGCAGTATCAAGAACGAACGGATTTCGAAAAGGGCGCATGACGACACCCGCCTCGACGCCGGCTCCCGCGCCTCTTTTCGGCTTTGCGAGAAAGCCTGACGCTGCCGTCGCGGTCAGCGTCGTCGTGCCGATGCGCGATGAGGAAGGCGGGGCGGCCGGTCTCGTCGCGGAGATCGCCGCCAGCCTCGCCGGCTTCGATTTTGAAATCATCGCGGTAGACGATTGCAGCCGGGACGGCACGCTAAAGGCGCTCGCCGGCGCGCGCCGGTCGGTTCCCCAGCTTCGCGTCATCTCTCACGGGGAGAATGCCGGCCAAAGCCGCGCCATCCGGACAGGGGTCATCGCCGCCCGGGGGCCGGTGATCGTCACCCTTGACGGCGACGGCCAGAACGATCCGGCGGACATACCGGCAGTCATCAATGCGCTAACGCGAGAGGGCGCTTCGGCATTGCTCGCCATGGTTGCGGGCGAGAGGCGAGTCCGTCTCGATACGGCATCGAAAAAGACCGCCTCTCGCCTCGCCAACGCTATCCGGCGCGGGATTCTCGATGATGGCGCGGCCGATACCGGCTGCGGCCTCAAGGCGTTCTATCGCGAGGCTTTTTTGCGGCTCCCCTATTTCGATCATATCCACCGCTATCTGCCGGCGCTGATGCGGCGCGAGGGGTATGAGGTTGAGTTCCTGCCGGTCGGCCACCGGCCGCGTGCGCACGGCCAGTCGAAATACACCAATTGGGGGCGGCTCAGGGCGTCGTTCCGCGATCTTCTCGGCGTGGTG
>JAGRED010000045.1 GCA_020446725.1 Parvularculaceae bacterium
CGCGCTCCTCGCCGCAGCGAAGAGCGCCGGAAAATCGTCAGGCTGACGATTATCGTTCAGGGAAGCGTCAGCTCTTTCTCAAGCGGCTCGAAATAACGCGCAATATCAGCGTCGGAAACGCCATCGACGCTTGCCGGCGACCAGCGCGCCGCCTTGTCCTTGTCGACGAGAACCGCACGCACGCCTTCGAAGAAATCATGACCGTCGAGCACATGACGAACGATCCTGAATTCCATGCGCATATTGTCATCCATATCGAGCGCGCGTCCGCGTTTGAGCTGCTCGAAAGCGAGCTTGAGCGATGTCGGCGACATGCGGTCGAGAATGCGCAGCATGTCCGCCGCGACATCATGGCCGTCCGCCTTCAGCGCCGCATGGAAGGCGTCAAACGTCTCATGCCCGTCAAAGAGGCGCTTCAGCGCGGGACGGATATGATTGACATGCGCCTCGCCGGGATCGCCTGAAGAATCATCAAGCAGCGCTTCAATCTGCGCGTGCGGGCGGGCGCCGAGAGAAAGCCCGGTCAGGTCGCGTTCAAGCTGCGCCATCGCATCCGTGGGAACGTAATGCGTCGCAATGCCAGTCGCCATCGCATCGGCCGCCTTCGCGCGCGCGCCCGTCAGCGCATAATAAAGGCCGAGACCGTCATGCATGCGCGACAGGAAATGGCCGCCGCCGACATCCGGAAAGAGGCCGATCGCCGTTTCCGGCATGGCGAAGAGCGTGCGGTCTCCGGCGACGCGAAAATCGCCATGCACCGAAACGCCGGCTCCGCCACCCATCACAATGCCGTCGATGAGCGCGACATAGGGTTTTTGATAGCGGTGAATGAGCGCGTTGAGGCGGTACTCCTCGTGGAAGAACCCGCTGGCGTAATCGGGGTCCGTCATCGCCTTTTCGCGCACCCAGCGAACATCGCCGCCGGCGCAAAAGGCTTTTTCCCCGGCGCCTTTGACGAGCACGGCCTTTATGACGCTCGACCGCTCCCATTCGACCAGCTTTGCCCGAAACAGGCGGCACATCTCCCAGGTCAGCGCGTTGAGCGCTTCCGGCCGGTTGAGCGTGACGACGCCGAAGGCGCCTCGTTCATCGAAGAGAACGTCTTCACGCGTCACGCCGCGCCCTCGACAATCACGATCTCGCCGATCGAATTGGCGCGCCGGATTTTCGCCGCCGCCTGATATTCGGGCGAGTGGTAACAGGCGAGCGCGGTTTCGTAGGTCTCAAATTCGACGACGACATTGCGGCCGCGCCCTTCGCCCTCGACGGGATCGCACTTGCCGCCGCGCACGATGAGCTTGGCGCCGTATTTTTCATAGGCCGGCTGCGCCGCCTTCATGTACGCCGGATAATTTTCGGCGTTTGTGACGTCGATGCGCCCGATCCAGTAGCCTTTCGGCATTAGCAATCTCCTTATTTCATCGACAGTGAAAAACGCGTCCTATTCGGACGGCTTTTCGCCCTGCTGCTTTTCGTCCGCCGGCTTTTCGCTGGCATGCCCTTCAAGCGGCGTTCCGTCAAAACCGGGCATGCCCGGCAGGGGATGGTCGCGATCTTCGGTCAGCGGCGTCATCGGCCCATGGCGACCTTCGCGATGAGTGAACCATCTGACGCCGATATAAACGGCGAGCGCAAGGACGGCGATGACCGGCAGCCAGAATTTCGCCGCCTCGCCGGCGACGGCGCCGCCGACATGGAAGAGCGTGAACATGATCGCGACATACATCGACGCCGTCATCACAAGCGTCAGCACGTATCTGACGTAATTCGCCTTGAAGAAGCCGCAGGCGACATAGGTCGGGATGCGCGTTCCCGGCACGAAGCGGGCCGTCAGCATCGTCTGCACGAATTCCTTGCGCACCAGATCGCCCGCGACGGAGACGCCGGGCTTCTCGGCGAATTTGTGCGCCCATTGATAGCGGCGGGCGAGACGGCCGACCCAGTATTTCCAGGCGTCCGAGGCGACGAGCCCGGTCAGAATGGCGGCGATCAGGAACGATGTCGGCGCAAGCCCCATGATCGAGGCGGTCGCCGCGCCGATCACCGCCGCGTCCTCCTGGATGAAAGGCAGGGCGAAAATCGCGAAATAGAGAGCAAAGCCCGTCAGATGCGCGACGTCGTCAGGAATAAGACCGAACAAGGAACGCTCCTAATGACCCGGTTTCTGCGGCAGGCCGTCATTGAGATCGTAATAGTCGCCCTTTTCCCTGACGAAAATATGGACGGACAATTTGACGCCGGTCGGCGCATCGAGCGAGCCGGCGCTGATGCCGACAAGATCGGAATAGTCGGGATGACGATGTGAATGCCAAAAGAGCGTCGAGCCGCACCCGTCGCAAAAACCGCGACGCACGATTTCAGAGGATTCGTACCAGCGAACCCTGTCTTCGCCTCTGAGGAATTTCAGCTCGGAAAATTTGGCGTTGACCGACGCCCAGAAATGCCCGCTCCAGCGCCGGCACGCTTCGCAATGGCAGGCGTCGATTTTATCGCTGAGCCGCGTCGCTTCATAAGCGACGGCGCCGCACATGCACTTTCCCCGGATATTTGTCATTTCAAGGTCTTGTCTTTCTCACTGCATCGTCGGAATGACGAATTCAGCTCCCTGAACGTCGTCCGGCCAGCGAGACGTCACTGTTTTCACTTTCGTCCAGAAGCGGACGCCTTCTGGTCCGTACTGGTTTGTGTCGCCGAAACCGGACCGCTTCCAGCCGCCGAATGAATGATAGGAGACCGGCACGGGGATCGGCACGTTGACGCCGACCATGCCGACATTCACACGACGCACGAATTCGCGCGCGGCGTCGCCGTTTCGCGTAAAGATGGAAACCCCGTTCCCGTATTGGTGCTTTGACGGCAGCGCCACAGCCTCTTCGAAATTTTCAGCGCGCGCAATCTGAAGGACCGGACCGAAAATCTCTTCCCTATAGGATTTGTGCTCGGGCTTTGCATGATCGAGCAGCGTGCCGCCGAGGAAAAATCCGTTCTCATATCCCTGCAGCTTGAACCCGCGGCCGTCGACGACGCAGGTCTGACCTTCATCAATCGCCATCTGGATGTAGTCGGCGACGCGCGCCTTGTGCGCCGCCGTGACAAGCGGGCCGAGATCTGATTCTTCCGACATGGACGGACCGATGCGCAGCGCCTCAACGCGCGGCTTCAGCATTTCGACAAGCTTGTCCGCCGTCTTCGCGCCGACGGGCACGGCGACCGGCGTCGCCATGCAGCGCTCGCCCGCCGATCCGTAAGCCGAACCGATCAGATTGTTGACGACGTTTTCCATGTCGGCGTCGGGAAGAACCAGCAAATGGTTCTTGGCGCCGCCGAAACACTGGACGCGCTTTCCGTACTTCGCGCTTTCTGCGTAAATGTAGTTTGCGATGTCGGACGAGCCGACGAAAGAGATCGCCTTGACGCGCGGATCCTCGATGAGCGCGTCGACCGCCTCCTTGTCGCCGTTGACGACGTTGAGGACGCCTTCAGGCGCGCCAGCCTCCATCAACAATTCGGCAAGACGCAACGGCACCGACGGATCGCGCTCGGACGGCTTGTTGACGAACGTGTTGCCGCAGGCGATGGCGACGCCGAACATCCACATCGGGATCATCGCCGGAAAATTGAACGGCGTAATGCCGGCGACGACGCCGAGCGGCTGTCGGATCGAATACATGTCGATGCCGGGGCCCGCGCCCTCCGTGAACTCGCCCTTCAGCAGGTGCGGCGCGCCGAAGCAGAACTCGCATACCTCAAGGCCGCGAATGATGTCGCCCTTGGCGTCGGGGATCGTCTTGCCGTGCTCGCGCGACAGCGCCTCGGCCAACTTGTCCATGTCGCGGTGCAGCAGTTCCACGAACTTCATCATCACGCGCGCGCGCCGCTGCGGGTTCGTCGCGCCCCAGGCGGGCTGGGCTTTCAGCGCGTTCTCCACG
>JAGRED010000453.1 GCA_020446725.1 Parvularculaceae bacterium
AATGAACTCTTTGAAGCGAACAGCGAGATCGCCGAGCGCATCGAGATCGTGCGCGGACCATCCGGCGCGCTCTACGGCGCCAACGCCATTCACGGCGTCATCAATGTGCTCTCGCGCGCGCCCGGCGATGAACCTTATTTCCTTGCGGAAGCAAGCGTCGACACGATCGGGCGGATCAAGGGGCGCGGTGTTGCTTCGCGCGCTGTCGGCGCATCAGGGTTTCTCGGCGCATTTTCAGTTCTTGACGATCCGGGCTACCGCGCCGACAGCGGCGCCGACCAGCAAAAGGCGACGCTGCGCCACGACTATAAGGGTGATGGCTTTTCGGCGCGGACGATCCTCGCCGGTTACAATCTCAACCAGGAAACGGCCGGCTTCGTTGAAGGTCCGGACGCCTACCGCGATCCCGTCTTGCGGCGAACGAATGCAAACCCGAACGCCTTTCGCGACGCGAAGGGCGTGCGCCTGTCAAGCCGCATCGATATCGATGCGGGCGAGAGCGCGACGCTTTCGCTGACGCCTTTCGCGCGCTGGAACGACATGTCGTTCCTGATGCACTTCCTGCCGTCGCAGGCGCTGGAGACGAATTCGCACTGGAGCGTCGGCGCGCAGAACGTTCTTTATCTCGATCGCGGCGGCGTTTCAGCGATCATCGGCGCCGATGTTGAATATACCCGCGGCGATCTTACCGAGTTTCAGTCATTGCCGACTGTCTTCTCCTATACGCAGGGATTGCATTACGACTACGCGGTCGAGGCGTTTTCCGCCTCTCCCTTCGCCAGCGTCACCATCGATCTTGCGCCGCGCCTGAAAGCGAGCGCGGCGGCGCGGCTCGATCATACGCGCTATTCCTATGACAACCGCACAGCGTCCGGCGTCGTCGGCCGGTTCCTGCGGCCCGACGACCGCAATGACGCGTTTACGACCGTCAGCCCAAAAGTCTCGCTTATTTACGATGCAGGTGACGCGTCGATCTATGCAAGCTATGCGCGCGGCGCGCGCCCGCCTCAGACGACGGATCTCTACCGGCTGCAGGTCAATCAGACGTCAGATCCCGCGCAGCCTGAAACGATCGATGCGTTTGAGGTCGGCGTGAAAGGGCGCAAGGGCTTTTTGAGTTTCGAAACCGCCGGCTATTTCATGTCGAAGCAGGGGTTCTTCTTCCGCGATGCGGATGGCTTCAACGTCAATAACGGGCGCACGCGTCATGTCGGCGGCGAGGCCGAGATCGCCGCGTCATTGCCTTACGGTTTTTCTATTGACGGCAATGTCAGCTATGGCCGCCATACCTATCGATTTGATCGCCCGGTATTGAGCGTGCCTCAGGCGAGCGAATCGATCCGCTTCAGCGATGACGTCGACACGGCGCCGCGCTGGCTTGCCGGTCTGCGCGGCCGGTGGGCGGACGCGAACCTGCCGGTTTCAGGCGAAATCGAGTGGGTCTTTGTCGATGATTATTTCACTGATGCGGCGAATTCCGCTTCTTATCCCGGCCATTCGCTTGTACATCTGCGCGGCGCCTTGCGCGTATCGGAAAGGCTGACGGCGACGCTCGCTTTGCGGAACCTGTTCGATAAAGCTTATGCGGAGCGCGCTGATTTCGCCTTCGGCGTCGACCGTTATTTTCCGGGAGAGGGAAGAACCGCAATGTTCGGTTTGAGGATAGAATCATGAGTGCGCCCGGCGCCATCCGCATTGCGCCGCCTCAATTCGGCGAACCGACCGATGCTGCGTCGCCTTCTGAAGAGGCGCGACGCCTTCTCGCATTGCGACGGTCGACATCCGTCGATCTGATGATCGAACCGGGACCTGATCGCGAAACGCTTGACGCCATGCTGGAAATTGCGGCGCGCGCGCC
>JAGRED010000454.1 GCA_020446725.1 Parvularculaceae bacterium
AACCCGGACGGCGACGCTGGATTGATCGCCGAAATCCGCGCCGCGGGGTATGAAGGCGAGATCGTCTCGGCGAAGGATCTGGATGTCTTTGAGCCGTAGGCTGCGGCATTTCCATGCCCAGATTCGCTACCACTGGCAGCGACCCAATTTGGAGTCTAAAGTCTGAAAGGGGCATTTCGGACGTCGCTCGCGTTAAGCGACCGAGGCCGCGCTTATCCCGAGAGCGAAAATTATTCAGACGAAAAAGGGTTCTATGTCTCTGATTCCCAAAGCACGGATGCCCATTCATGGTCGTTTAGATCAAACTTCAATTCAAATGCGAAATATGAATTAGGGTCGTCGCAATACACTCGAAATTTCGCAGAAAATACTTTCTTGTTTCTCGTTTCAGATTCAATGATCTCTCTATAATCTTCCGGCAAATCGCTTTTAAATGGTATTTGTAAATGCCGCGTTTTCGAATTTATCTTCCCGAACAACACGAGTATCGATTCACCCACGGGAATTATATCAATTGGCTTTTGAAGTTCGGAGAATTCGAAAGGTCCATCATCCAAATGCTTACCTGAATCCTCTGCCGTCCGTAGTTCAGATATAAAAATACGCGTATTTTTCGCGGAGTTTCGGCCAATGTTTTTTAGAAAGAACCCTAACATCACTTCAGCGGGCACGTCCGGCGGATCACCAGTGTATGAGGATATCACCCCAGAATCATGAACGCTGAATTTTGGTCGCCTTAGATATTGAATGACATTGACGGATTGAGATACAGCGAAGCCAATTATTGCACCGATCAAAGCTACTAATGCATCCTGCAAATAATCCACTTCGAACTCCCCTATTCGTCCGTAATTTTCTATCTAATTAATATCCGTTCGACACGAACCAAGATACATCGCTTACGCGATTACGACGTCGCTCGCCTCTGCCGCGCTTGCAGGTTTGACTGCGACGTTGCGACTTTACGAAACGCCGCTGTCGGCGAGACCGGCGCCTGACGACCCAATTCGGATAGTGTTATCCGGCCGGCTCCCGAACCGGATCGAGGCGCCGACAGACCTGCGAGACCCGAGACACGGGTGCCCCCCTTTCAATTAGTTTGTTGGGGCACCGTCGCTGTTGAATATGTCCGCCGCGACCTTCCATTGACCGTCGACATTGCGCCAGACGACGACATATTTTCCGATGTCCTTCGTCGCGCCGTCCGGTCCGTCGAGCGACAATTCATAAGTCCCCCGGTCGAGCGCCATGTCGCCGCCCGAAGCGACGACGATCTCATCGGCTTCGAAGGTTAGCACGAACCCCGGCATTTGCATCAGCCCGCCCCAGGCCGCTTCCAGCGCCGGTTGGCCCTGCGCGATGGGAGCGCCAGGCGCCATCATCGCTCCATCCGCGGTGTAAAGCATGGAGACGGCAGGCGCGTCGTGATCGCGAATGAGCGCGAGCCACTGCTCGTTGGTATTGCGTATGGCCTGCTCGTGTGCGGCGCGGTTGTCTTCGGCAGGCTTGTCCGCCACGCCGCTCGCGCTGCAAGCGATAAGCAGTCCGCTAAAACCCGCAATTAAAAGTGCTTTGGCGTTCAGCATCAGACATCCTCCGTGGGATTGGGTGAGACGCCAATATTACTCGCCCGGTCAATCCAAGTCACGTCGGATACGTTGATCGTCGGCGGCGCCGGTATCGCAGCGCATCAATACCTTGGCCGCCGCTTAAACATCAATCGGTCCCATGAATTTCAGGGCGCAGAGTTTATTGCCGTCGGGGTCCCGCAGATAAGCGAGATAGATGCCGCCTCGCGCGCTGTGGTCGCGAACGCCCGGCGGGTCTTCGACGGAAACGCCGCCATTTGCGAGGCCGGCTCTATGCCAGGCCTCGCCCTGTTCAGGGCTGTCGACGGAAAAGCCGATGGTGACGCCGTTGCCGGGGTTCGCCGGTTTTTTATCGAGCGGCTCCCCGACGACGAGAAACATGTTGTCCTTTTGCCAGAACCAGCGATCGCGGTCCGCATCCTTCCAGCTTGTCGCGCCGCCGAGCGCATCGAACAGCGCGTCATAGAAACGCTTCGATCGCGCGACATCGCTGCTTCCGAGGTGAACATGCGTGAACATCGCCGGGCTCCTTCAAATCATGTCGACCGAGGGAGACGAGCTTGCCCCTAAACGAGCTCGACGTCGAGAACGCCGTCGACGGCCTTTAACGCGCCGCGCATCGCCGGCGTGCAGGCGGCTCTCGACTTGAGCTGCAGTTCGACTTCGCGCCCGCCGACGTCGGGTAGGCTGAGAGCGATGACGACATCGCCCGCTTCGGCGGGGCTCGCCGGTTTCACCGCCGCAAGGCGGCGCTGTACCGCGCCGAGGCCTTCGGCCGTGCCGACGACGATGCGCAATTGCGAGGTCGTCTGCGCCGCGGCCGTATCAAGACGGCGCACGCCGTCGCACGCGAAACGCACCTCGCCGTCGCGGTCTTCAGCGTTCGCGGTCAGGAGCACGAGCATGCCCGGCTCCAGAAGATCGCGCGCAGACGACAGCACTTCTGAAAAGACCGCAATCTCAAACTCGCCGGTCGCATCAGAACATTCGACAAAGGCGAAGGGCTTGCCGGCCTTCGACCGGCGCATCCTGACCGCGCGCACGACCGCGGCGATCTGGCCCGAAAAGCGCGCGCCCGTTTTCACCGTTTCGGTCGCCTCGACGACGGTCGAGGCTTTAAGGCGCCGCAATTCGACCGCGTAATCGTCAAGCGGATGGCCGGAAAAATAAAAACCGAGCGCCGCGCGTTCTTCGTTAAGCCGTTCCATCGGCGGCCAGTCGTCAACCGGCGCAAGCCGCGGGCGGTCAAGCTGCGGCGAGGCTGCAAGATCGAAAAGACCGCCCTGCGCGCTGCCGCGTTCATCGAAAGCCTGCGCCGAATAGCGGATGAGAAGATCGGCGCCCGCCAGCAGGTCGGCGCGGCTGCGATGCAGCCCGTCAAAGGCGCCGGCGCGGGCGAGATTTTCCATCGCGCGCTTGCCGATCTGCCTGAGATCGACCCGCTCGGCGAAATCATGAATGTCGGCGAACGGCCCGTGCGCACGGCGCTCGTCGGCGATGAGGCGCATCGCGGCGGCGCCGACATTCTTGATCGCGCCGAGCGCGTAAAGAATGGCGCCGTCCTTGACGGTGAAATCGGCTTGCGAGGCGTTCACATGCGGCGCGCGGACATCGACGCCGCTGCGGCGCGCTTCTTTCAGGAAGACGGCGAGTTTGTCGGTGTTCGCCATGTCGTAAGTCATCGACGCGGCGAGGAATTCGGGCGCGTAATTCGCTTTCAGATAGGCCGTCTGATAGGCGATATAAGCGTAGCAGGCCGCATGCGACTTGTTGAAACCGTAGCCGGCGAATTTCTCGACAAGATCGAAAATGGAGCCCGCCTTGTGCGGGTCGACGCCTTTTTCGCGCGCGCCGTCGACAAAGCGCGCGCGCTGCTTGTCCATCTCCTCTTTTTTCTTCTTGCCCATCGCGCGCCGCAGGAGGTCGGCTTCGCCGAGCGAATAGCCGGAAAGGATCTGCGCGATCTGCATCACCTGTTCCTGATAGATGATGACGCCGTAAGTTTCCTCGAGCACCGCTTTCAGCGAGTCGTGGAGATAATCCGGCTGCTGCAGCCCCTGTTTGCGCTCGACATAGGTCGGGATGTTCTCCATCGGCCCCGGGCGGTAGAGCGAAACGAGGGCGATGATGTCTTCAAGGCAGTCGGGCTTCATTGAGCGCAGCGTCTGGCGCATGCCCGTCGATTCAAGCTGGAAGACGCCGACCGTCGCGCCGTCTGACATCATGTCGAACGACTTCTTGTCATCGAGCGGAAGATTGTCGGGATCGACCTCTCGCCCTGAAAGCTGCACAAGCTGCGCGGCGCGTTCGATGACAGTGAGCGTCTTGAGGCCGAGAAAGTCGAATTTGACAAGGCCCGCCGGCTCCACCCATTTCATATTGTATTGCGTCGCCGGCATGTCCGAGCGCGGGTCGCGATAAAGGGGCGTCAATTCGTCAAGCGGGCGATCGCCGATGACGACGCCGGCCGCATGCGTCGAGGCGTGGCGATAGAGCCCTTCCAGCTTCAAGGCTTTTTCAAGAAGGGCGGCGACGCTTTCCTCCCGGTCGCGCTCTTCGCGGAGCCGCGGCTCGGAACTGATCGCCTCGGCGAGCGTCACCGGATTGGCGGGATTGTTCGGCACCAGCTTGCAGAGGCGATCGACCTGGCCGAAGGGCATGCCGATGACGCGCCCGACATCGCGCAACACCGCGCGCGCCTGCAACTTTCCGAAGGTGATGATCTGCGCGACGCGGTCGCGGCCGTATTTCTCCTGCACATAGCGGATGACCTCGTCGCGCCGGTCCTGACAGAAGTCGATGTCGAAGTCCGGCATCGAGACGCGCTCAGGATTGAGGAAGCGTTCGAAGAGAAGCCCGAAGCGCAAGGGGTCAAGATCGGTGATGGTCAGCGACCAGGCGACGAGCGAGCCTGCGCCAGACCCCCTGCCCGGCCCGACGGGAATGCCTTCCTTCTTCGCCCATTTGATGAAATCGGCGACGATGAGGAAGTAACCCGGGAACCCCATCTTGTTGATGATGTCGAGTTCGAATTTCAGCCGGTCCCAATAGGCGCCGGCGTCGGCGGCGGGTTCGACCTGCGAAAGACGCGCCTTCAATCCTTCGCGCGCCTGGCTTTCAAGTTCGACCGCCTCGGCGTCGGCGCCGCCTTCCTTCGTGAAGCGCGGCAGGATGGGGTTGCGCGTCTTCGGCCGGAAGGCGCAGCGCTGCGCAATCTCAAGCGTCGCGTCGAGCGCTTCAGGCAGGTCGGCGAACAGCATGCGCATTTCCGCCGAGGTCTTGAAATAATGATCGGGCGTCGCCGTGCGCCGGTCTTCCTGATGCACATAGGCGCCTTCCGCGATGCAAAGAAGCGCGTCATGCGCTTCGTAATCATCCGCCTTCGGAAAATAAGGCTCATTCGTCGCGACGATCGGCAAGGCGAGGTCGTAGGCGAAATCGATAAGCGCGCCTTCGGCCGACGCGGCGCGCCGCGCGGCGTGGCGCTGAAGCTCGATATAAAAGCGCCCCGGAAAGAGCGCCGCCAGACGCTCGACAAGCGCGCGCGCATCATCGGCGCGCTCGGCGCGAATGAGCCGGTCGACGGGCCCGTCGAAGCCGCCCGACAGGCAGATGACGCCGTCGCTCATGCCGTCGAGCCAGTCGATGCCGGCGCAAATGCCGTCCTCGCTCGCCGAGGTCAGAAACGCGCGGCTTGAAAGCTTCATCAGATTGTTGAAGCCCTGCTCATTCTGGGCGAGCAGCACGATTGACGGCGGCTTCACGTGCCTCGCCTCGACGGCGGCGAGTTGCGGCGTCAGGAGCGATAATTGAAGGCCGGCGATCGGCTGCACGCCGGCCGCGCTCAAAGTCTCGGAAACCTCAAGCGCGCCGAAAAGATTGTTGGTGTCGGTCACCGCGGCCGCCGGCATGCGGTCTGCGAGGCACAAATCCTTCAGCTTGCCGACCTTGATCGCGCCTTCCGAGAGCGAATAGGCCGAATGAAGGTGAAGGTGGACGAAGTCGCCCTTGGAACTATTCATGCTACGTTAAACTTTTTGACAACCGCTTGATCGGATCGAAATGCGAACTCGCGGATCAAAGAATAGGTCAATGACATCGCACCCAAATATGTCAGCAAGTAATTCCAACTGATTGACATTAATTGGGTGAACGCGCCGTTCCCATCGACTGACTGTAATATTTGTCGTGTTTAGGCGCCGCGCCACCGCTTGGAGCGTCAGCTGCCCACTCTTGCGCCACTCTCGTAGGTATAAGCGTGCAGCCGGCATCAAATTTCCCTTCAGGCGCCGAACACGAAGCTCGCCATCTGCGTCGACGCGATCAGGAGCAGCAATAGGCCGAGTCCGAGCGCATCCTTCAACACGCTGGTTTCCCCCAGCGCTTCCCCTGAATTATCCCCAAGAATTTCCACAGATTTTTTCACAAGACGCCTCCATCCGGTTGAGCCTTCGGGACTTGTTCCCTGCGGGCTGATTCGAAAAAGGATTTCGTTCGTCTTTTGTTCTTTATTCTCTTTTTGTTCTCATGACAAGCGCAAAATCGCCGGGATCGATTTTTCTAGGAATTGCGCGCGTTTTCAGCGAGCCGGCGCAGCTGCCCGCGCCAATGGTCGGCAAGGCGCGCCTGAAACGGGCCGAGCGGAAACCCGTGCCTTGCGGCGTGCGCCTGCGGGACGTCGTCCCAGCCGTGATGCTCGACGGTGACGCGCGTTACAACGCCGACAGGTTCAAAACGCACCTCGACCTCGGTCGCGTGGTCCGGCGCAACGCTTGCGGGCCGCCATGAAAAGCGCAGCAGCGCGCCCGGCGCCCAAGCGAGAACCTTTCCGATTTCGAATTCCCGTCCCGATGGAAGGCGGGTCATCAGCCGCCCGCCCTCGCCCGCTTCGAAATAGAGCGCGCCGTCGCCATGCGGCGTCAGCGCGAAGAGCGCCGACGGCCGCCACCATTCTCCGATATCGTCCGTGAACGCCCTGAACGCTTCTTCGGCGCTCGCTTCAACGCGCACGGAGACGATAACGGCCGACGTCATTTTCGCCGGGCCTTCACATGCGCGCGAAAGGCGCCGAGCTGTTCCGTCCACATGTCTTCGGTCGAGGCGAGCCATTGTTTCAGCCCGTCAAGCGCGCCCGACTTCAGCGAGTAGATGCGCACGCGCGAATCGAAATCGGCGAACGCTTCCTCAACGAGGCCGCCCTCCTTCAGCGCCTTCAGATGACGGCTCATCGCCGGCGCCGGCAGGCCGAGCGCGGCGGCGAGATCGCCGGCGCGCCGCGGCGCGCGGCTCAACAGTTCGATCGTCCGTCGTCGCGCGGGGTCCGCGAGCGCTGAAAGCGCAAGATCAATCGCCCGGCCGCGCGTCACAGGCGCGTCTGCGTCTTGAGCCCGCTCGCCTTGTCCCAGGCGTCAGGCGTCATTTCGTTCACCGTGACGCCGAACGTCCAGATATGCCCTTCCGGATCGCGCGCGCGATAGGTTCTGTCGCCGTAGAACTGCGTGTTCGGCTCCTGCAGGATGACGGCGCCGACGCTGCGGGCGCGCGCGCAATGCGCGTCGATGTCCTCGCCCTTTGCGAGTTGAACGTGAACGGTCTGCGTGTTCTTCCCGCCGAGCGCTTTCGGGCTCTTGTGATCCTCGCTCCATTCATTGCCGACCATCACGACGGAATGGCCGTAACTCATTTCCGAATGCGCGAGCGCGCCGTCGGCGTCGAGGATGACCAGGAGCGGTTCAAAGCCGAATGCGTCTTCAAGCCAGCGATAGGCCGCCTTTGCGTCGGCGTAGACGACGGCGCTCGAAAGCCCTTTGGGCCGGTAATAATCGCTCATCGCATATCCTTTTCATAAATCACAATATTTCTACTTTTTTGAAAATATCAAGTCAACAGGCGCGCCGCGAAAGCCGGCATCGCCGCCGGGTTCACGCGTCCGGCTGATTGAGAAACAGAAGAACGAAGGCGCTCGACCCGAGATACATGAAAGCGCCTTCAAACGAACTGACGCCGACCGCGCCCTGCCACATCTGGAACAGCGCCGTTCCGATAACGAGGAAGCCGCCGAACCAGACAATGAGCGCCATCGAACAGCCGAGAACGGCGAAAGTCTTCGCCTTGTTGAATTCCGCCGCCGGCGCGGCGGCTTTCGCCGCGAGGTCCGCAGCGCCCTTGAACGAGATCAGCCCGACCAGCAATTCGCCGGTCATGATCGTCATCGTCGCCAGCGCGACGAGCGTCGGGTTGGTGATCGGCGGGACGATGAGGTTTTTGTAAAACGGCGCATCGGCCTGGCTCAGAACCGCGCCGACGGCGGCCTGCGCATAGTCCCAGTTCACCGCGTTGGAAATGAAATAAAAGAGCCCCTGAAGGCCGACGAATACGACAAGAATGATTTTCACAATACGGATCATGACGCCCTCCTCATCCGGTCCGGCCAGCCATGAAACGCCGATTCGCCGCATGCCGCTCCATACGAGCGATTGCGTAACCCCCTCGGCGCAATCCCGGATATTATTCCGTATGCTTACTGAATTCGGCGAAAAAGCCTTGTCCGCCTAATCCGCCAGAAAATTCTGCGTCTCGCGCATGAAAACATCGAACTGGTCGTGATGGACCCAGTGCCCCGCTTTTTCGATCAGCGCGACGCGCGCCGTTTTGAAATGCCGGATGCGACCGTCCGTTTCAGGGTTCGAGGCCCAGCTGTCGCCGCCGTAGATGAGCAAGGTCGGGCAAGTGATCGCCGCCCACAGCGCTTCCTTTTCCGCCTGCGGGATGTCGAGCCACGGCCAGATATTGACGTAAGGGTCGAACTTCCAGCTCCACGTTCCGTCTTCGTTGCAGGTCGCGCCATGCTCGGTGAGATGGCGCGCCTGATCATCCGAAAGGAACTTGTTTTCCTCCTTCATGCGCGCGAACGCGTCTTCAAGGCTCGCATAGCGGCGCGGGGTTCGCGCGGACGCGGCGCGCTTGTTGTCGATCCACGCGCGGATGCGGTCGGCGAGCGGCGTCTTCTCGAATTCGGCGAGCATTTTCGGCGACGGCCCGAGCCCTTCGATGGCGACGAGTTTTTTCACCTTGTCCGGATAGAGCCCCGTATAGCGAAGCGCGATATTGCCGCCGAGCGAATGCGCGACGATCGTCACCGGCGCGAGCTTGAGCTGATGGATGAGCTGCGCGAAGTCATAGACGAAACCGTGCATCGGGTATTCGCCGTCGGGCGACCAGTCGCTGTCGCCATGGCCGCGCAAATCCGGCGCGATGACGTGATAATCGCGCGCAAGCTCGCGCGCGACCCAGTCGAGGCTGCGGCAATGATCGCGCCCGCCATGCAAAAGGATGAGCGGCGGCGCCGAGGCGTTGCCCCAGTCGGCGTAATGCAGCTTCAGGCGCTGCGAGACATAACGGCGGGAG
>JAGRED010000455.1 GCA_020446725.1 Parvularculaceae bacterium
CGGCCGGCGCCCATTCCGCGGAATCCGTCACCCAGTCGGCAGCCCACGTCGTTCGCTTAGCGAGGAATTCTTCGGTCGCAAATCCTGTGAAGAGCGGCCACATCTCATACGCATAATCAGCGCCGATGACCTCGCCTTTCGATCCAAGATAAGCGGCGAGAATGCCTGAATACCAGACGCTGCCGGGCAGCGTGTCGACAACTGTCATGCCCGGCGCGACGCCGAAAAATTCAAGCGTCTCTTTGGGGTGGCGATATTTGTAACGCGCCTGATCTTCCGGCGGCTGCGCAGCGAGAATCGCATCAAGACGCGCGCCGTCGAATTGCGCCGCAGGCGCATTGGGTTCCGTCGTTGCGCATGCGGCGATGAATAGCGCGGCGGCGGCGAAAATTCCGTTCCTCATGGTAATCTCCCTCCCTGCATTAACTTTCGGCAGTCCCCTGCGCGCGGCCGTAATGAAGCCGTCAGTGGAGCGCCTTCACGATAGACTCGCATACTTTCTTGGCGTCCCCGAACAGCATCATCGTATTATCGCGGAAGAATAACTCGTTCTGCACGCCGGCGTATCCTGAAGCCATGGAACGCTTGACGAAAAGCACCGTCCGGGCGTTCTCAACATCGAGCACCGGCATGCCGTAGATTGGCGACGTCTTGTCTGTCTTCGCCGCCGGGTTCGTAACGTCATTTGCGCCAATGACGAATGCGACGTCCGCCGTGCGGAATTCGGCGTTAATGTCCTCAAGCTCGAAGACTTCGTCATAGGGAACCTGCGCCTCGGCGAGGAGAACATTCATGTGGCCGGGCATGCGGCCCGCGACCGGGTGAATGGCGTATTTGACCTCGACGCCCGCCTCTTTCAGGCCGTCCGCCATTTCCTTGAGCGCGTGCTGAGCCTGCGCGACCGCCATGCCGTAACCCGGAATGATGATGACCTTGCCGGCGTTTTTCATGATGAAGGCGGCGTCGTCGGCTGAACCTTGCTTCACGGGCCGCGTTTCCTCACCGCCTCCCGCGCCGCCGACGGCGTCTTCCCCGCCGAAGCCGCCAAGGATGACGGAAATGAACGAACGCCCCATTCCCTTGCACATGATGTAGGAGAGGATCGCGCCGGACGAACCGACGAGCGCGCCCGTAATAATGAGCGCCATATTCTCAAGCGTGAAACCGATGCCCGCCGCCGCCCAGCCGGAATAGGAATTCAGCATCGAGACGACGACTGGCATGTCAGCGCCGCCGATCGGGATGATAAGCAGAAACCCGAGAATGAATGCGGCGAGCGTCAACGCCGCAAACACCGTCCAGTTCTGATAGCCGGTCATCAGCGTGCCGATGGCGAGGACGATGAAAACGGCGATGCCGAGATTGATGACGTGGCGCGCCGGCAGAAGGATCGGTTTGCCCGACATTTTGCCGGCGAGTTTTGCGTATGCGATGACGGAGCCTGAGAATGTGATAGCGCCGATTGCGACGCCCAATGACATTTCAAGAACCGACTGAAGATGAATGGCGCCGGGTTCGCCGACGCCGAAGGCTTTCGGCGCCAAAAACGCGGCCCAGGCGATAAACACAGCCGCAAGACCGACCAGGCTGTGAAAGAAAGCGACGAGCTCTGGCATCTGCGTCATCTTCACGCGCTGCGCGACAACGGCCCCTACCCCGCCACCGACGCCGACCGCGCCGAGGATGTAGACCCAGGTCATCAACCCCTTGTCCTGCAGCAGGAACAGCGTCGTTCCTACCGCGAGCGCCATGCCGAGCATGCCGAAGCGATTGCCCTGCCGTGCTGTTTCGGGCGACGAAAGCCCCCTCAACGCAAGGATGAAAAGCACGCC
>JAGRED010000456.1 GCA_020446725.1 Parvularculaceae bacterium
GCCGAGCGACGAGTTCGAAGGCAAGATCACGGCGGGCTATGAATCGGGCCCGGGTTACAGAATTCAGGCGTCGGCGACCGTTCCGCTCTCGGACACGCTCTTCATGCGCGGCGCCGTGTCGTGGTTCGACACCGAAGGCCACCTGACCAATGTCAACACGGCGGATGCGAGCGCTGAAGAGAATGTCGATCCGATCGAGGATCTAAATGCGCGGCTGTCGTTCCTCTATGCGCCGACTGAAAATTTCAGCGCGGATCTGCGCCTTTCCGCCGACCTTCTTGATACACGTGCCCTCTATTACGTGATTCCGGACTTTTCGGATCCGAACTTCAACAATCCGAACTTCACCGGCCGGTCGATTGATCTCAACAACTCCGGCGTCAATGAGCGCGACATTTACGATGTTGCGCTCAAGCTGAATTATGAATCCTCATACGGCGCGATTACCTCCATCACCGGATTCAACAGCGTCGAAGAGCTTCTGACGGGAGACGGCTATCCGTTCGATCCGTTCGGCCCATTTCCGACCAACCGGATCGGTTTCAATTTCAGTCAGACGCAGTTTCTTGATGTTGAAACATTCACGCAAGAACTGCGTTTCACGTCGCCGTCTGAAAACCGCTTCCGCTGGATGGCGGGCGGACAAATTTATGTGACCGACCGGTATATCTCGACAGGCAACCAGATTGACACCGGCGCGGGCGTGATCCCGGTATACAGCACGCCGAGCACGGACCCGGCGCACCCGCAACTGACATTCCTCGCGGACGCACAGGATCAGTTTGCATGGGCCGCCTATCTCAACACGTCATTCGACATTGTCGACAATCTCGAATTGTCGCTGAACCTTCGCTACGACCATGACAAGCGTGAAAACACAACGCTGACGCCGTCGGCGTTTCTGCCATGCGCGCCGGGGCCGACCTGCGGCACCGGCCTGGTCCGTGAGAATACCTGGGACGATTGGCAGCCGCAGGCGATCCTGCGTTACATGCCGACGGATGAACTGACGCTGTTTGCGAGCTACAGCCGCGGCTTCCGCAGCGGCGGCTTCAATCAGACGGGCGTCGGCGCCCTTGCTAGTGCGGGCGGGTTCTTCAATGTCGGCGATCTCTTCGATCAGGAAACCGCCGATACCTATGAAGCCGGCTTCAAGTCGAGCTTCATGGACGGCCGCGTCAATCTCAACGCCAGCGGTTATTTCACCAAGGCTGAAGGCACATATTTCTTCGTCTTCATCGCGGCGAATTCGACTCAAAATCTCGGCAATATCGACGAGGTCGAATACAAAGGCTTTGACGTCGAGTTGAACGCCAATGTGACAGACAATTTCTCGTTCAACGCAGGATTCGGCTATACGGATAGCGAAATCACCGAGTTCCCGGATCCTGTCGCTATCGGCGCCAAGGCGCCGCTCGTTTCGAAATACACGGTCAATGTCGGCGCCGAATATCGCGTGCCGCTCATGAACGGCGTCGATGGCCTCGTCCGGGTTGATTATAACCGTCTTGGCGACACGACGTTCACAATTCCGTTCAGCGCGCCCGAACTTGCTCTGGACGCCTTCCCTGTTGAAAGAGATCCGGTAGATCTTGTGAATCTGAGGGCAGGCATCACCAGCGACCAATGGTCGTTGATGTTCTGGTCGAGAAACCTTTTCGACGAGGAATATAACTCGGAATATTCACCGGGCGGGTTCCTCTTCAAGGCGCAGCCGATGACATGGGGCGTCGACTTCACGGTGCGGTTCTAGCTGCCGCCGATCAGCGGGGGCGGCGCGCCAACGCCGCCCCTGTCTTTTAGATGAAGCCAAGCGTCGCTGCGGCGCGGCGTCGAACGGAGAAAATGGTGACGAAAGTACTGGTTCTATATTATTCAAGTTACGGCCACATTGAAGCGATGGCCGGCGCGATTGCGGAAGGCGCTGCCTCCGTTTCCGGCGTGACGGTTGATGTGAAAAGAACGCCGGAACTCGTGCCGCCGGAAGTCGCCGCTTCGTCCGGCATGAAGGTTGACCAAAAAGCGCCGATCGCCGAGCCCGGCGAGCTCGCCGGATACGACGCGATCATTTTCGGCACGCCGACCCGGTTCGGGAACATGGCGGCGCAGATGCGCAATTTTCTCGATCAGACGGGCGGGCTCTGGATGTCGCGCGCGCTCGTCGGCAAGGTCGGCAGCGTGTTCACGTCGACGGCGAGCCAGCATGGCGGACAGGAAACGACGATTACGTCGTTTCATACGACGCTTCTTCATCACGGCATGATCATCGTCGGGCTCCCTTATTCATGGGAAGGCGCGACGACGATGAATGAAATCAGCGGCGGCAGCCCCTACGGCGCGACAACTATCACTGGCGCGGACGGCTCGCGCATGCCGAGCGCCAATGAACTTGAGGGCGCACGTTTTCAAGGCGCGCATGTCGCCAGGATTGCGGCGCGTCTCGCAGCATGATCCTCCGCGACGAAGTCGCGGTCTTTATTTCGACAGAATAGGCGCAAGGAGGCGCATCTGACATGGCGACAGCATCAAGACCGAGCCGGCTCCACCATACGGCGTATGTGACCAAAGACATGGAAGCGACACGCAAGTTCTATGAAGAGATCATAGGCCTGCCGCTTGTGTCGACGTTCTGCGAGAGCGACGAGCTTTTCGGCAAGATGCGCACATATATGCATTGCTTCTTTGCGCTCAGCGACGACAGCGCGCTTGCATTTTTCCAGTTCGCCGATCCCGGCGACCAGGCGGAGTTCGGCCCGAAAATGCCGGCCTCGCCCTTTCACCATGTCGCGCTTAATGTCGACGCTGACACGCAAAAGGCGATCGAAAAGCGGATTGCGGCGGCGGGCTACAAAGAGCCGGACACCTATGTGCTCGAACATGGCTATTGCCGGTCGGTCTATGTGGTTGATCCGAACGGCATGATTATCGAGCTATGCCTCGATGACGAAGAAGCCGTGAAAAGCGCTGACGACTGGAAGGCGAACGCTCATTCCGAATTGAAGCGCTGGCTCGCCGGCGATCATAAGATCAACAATTATTATCGCTGACGCGCCCGTTGCCGGACGCGTCGAACGAGACAATGCGACCGTGACGCGCTTCAAGGTCGCCGGCGGCGACATCGCCGGTGCTGATTCTCATGGGCGAAGCGCCTTTGCGGTCCTGTTCCTGCATGGCTGGACGCTCGATCGACGCATGTGGACGCCGCAAATGGCGGCGTTCGGCGATGACTATCGCTGCGTCTCAATCGACCGGCGCGGATTCGGGGAATCGACGGCGCCGGCGGATATTTCGGCCGAATGCGATGACGTGATAGCGATTCTCGACGAGATCGGCGTTGCCCGAGCGGTTATTGTCGGCATGTCGCAATCCGGCAGAATCGCCGCCGAGACCGCGATCAATCACACGCCTCGCGTCGCCGGGCTAGTCCTCCATGGCGCGCGCATCGGCGCGCATCATGAACTCGCCGGCGAGGCCGAAATTCCGCTTGATCATTATCGAGCGCTCGCGAGAGAGGGACGCCTTGCGGAGATGAAAGCCGAATGGCGGGCGCATCCTTTGATGCGCGCCGACGACGCTGAAGCGTCAGCGCTCGTTGACGCCATGCTTGCCGACTATGACGCGCGCGACCTCCTTTGTTCGGCGTCCGCGCCGGCCGCTTTGGACGCGGCGTCGCTTGCAGATCTCGCGATCCCGATTCTCATCTTGACTGGCGATCAGGACACGCCGTTGCGTAGAAGGCTTGGCGATGAGCTCGCATCTGCAATTCCCGGCGCTCAACGCGCTGAAATCGCCGGCGCCGGCCATCTCTGCAACATTTCCGCGGCAAGCGAGTATAACCGCATTCTTGGCGCGTTTCTGGCGCTCGCCAGCAAAAATGCGTCGTAACTCAGGATGAGCTTACGGCCAGAATTTCTTTGATGCGATGGCGGCGCCATCGGCGAGGGCGCTGAGTTTCGCAAAGGCGACAGCGGGATCGACGCCGCCTGAACCCGCATGAATGGAAAAGCCGCAATCGACGCCCGCGATCACATTGTCGCGGCCAACGAGATGCGCGTAGCGTTCAATGCGCTGGGCGACGAGTTCGGGATGCTCGATATAGTTCGACTGGCATTCGATGACGCCCGGCGCGAGGATTTTTCCTTCCGGAAGTTTAATCGACTCAAACATTGCAAATTCATGCGCGTGGCGCGGATTGGCCGCTTCAAACAGGATCGTCTGCGGTTTGGCGCGCCAGACAAGATCAATAATGTCCTTGAACGGCACGTCGCAATGGTGCGGTCCGGGGTAATTTCCCCAGCACATATGCATGCGCAGCTTTTCAGCCGGAATATTCCTGACGGCGTGATTGAGCGCTTCGATGTGAAGCGCCATGCGGTCGCGAAAACCCTTGAGATCGAGGTCGGCGTATTGCGTGTGGCGACCCATGGCGAGGTCAGGGCAGTCGATCTGCAGCGTGATGCCAGCCGCCGCAATCGTTTCATATTCGTGGCGAAGCCCTTCGGCGACAGCAAAGAGATATTCCTCATGGCTCGGATAATATTCATTGCCGAAGAACAGGGTGGTGACGCCGGGCGAGGCGGCGCTCATGAACGGCCTCGTTCCTGCGTGGCTCTTCAGCGCCGTCGTCAGCCTTTGCGCATCAATGCGCGGCGCGTCCATGTCTTTGACGGCGATCGCCGCGTTGCACGCGGGCGTTTTGCGATGTTTGCGTCCGGGATCGGCGAATATCTTCGCCTTGACATCGGGAAAATCCTCGATGTCCTGGAATCGGTAACTGTTGCCGGCGCCGCCGAAGCCGGTGAGGCGATCTTTGATATAAGTCGCGTAACTCGGCTTCGACATTTCGCCGTCATTGACGATATCAATCCCCGCTTTCACTTGTCTGTCTACGATTTCGCGAACCGCTTTTTCTATGCGCGCGTCGACGGCGGCCGTATCGAGCGGCAATCCGTCTTCGCGGGCGAACATGATTTCGATGAGATCAGACGGGCGCGGCAGACTGCCGACATGCGTTGTCGGAAATCGGTTTTCGCGGCTCATGGTTTCCTCCGGTCGATATCGTTGCGCTGACCGATCGTGCGGTCTGATGACGCGTCTTTATGTTGACATTTTGGGACGCTTGCCGCACAAATTCAATAATCGAATAAAGTTTCGGTATTCGAAGTTTTGGCGGCGGGCCCGTCGGAAACGCCGCGTGTTGCGTTGCATCCATACCGTTTCAAATGAGGAAAAAAAATGGCTGTCAGAACCGCTATCGCTTTTTGCGCGCTGCTCATCGCCACGCCGGCGTTTGCGAGCGACGCCATGGACAAATGCGTCGCCGATACGACGGCGCTCGGCGCAGATGATCCGGAAGGACAATGCCAGTGCTTCGTCGACGCGATCTCTGATGAGGACGCTGACGCCTATGCGCAGATCTCCGATTGGGAGAGCGAGGCGAGCGATGACATGAAGGAAGCTGGCTCCGCCTGTTTTCCTGAACTGCAGTAAGTCTTACCGAACTCGCAGTCGTATAAATGCCGGCGCTGGCGTGTGACGTCAGCGCCGGTTGACGATGCTAGACGCCGGCCATCTCGCGCAGCCAGCGCGCGGAGCGGTAAATATCCCCGAAGCTGAAAACGTGCACGCCGACGACATTGTCGAGGCTGTGCGATGCGACGCCTCGTGCGATGACGCCGAGCTGTTCGCCGGGATCGCTGTGCAAGGCGAGTTTCACCGCCTTGAAGCCCATATCGCCGAGCATTTTTGAAGATGCGCTGACGCCGCAAATCCGCGCATATTTGAGAAGTTTCATCGGATCGCAGGGACCTGGAACGCCGACATAGATTGAGGCGCGCGGCGCGGTCTTGGCGAGCTTGGCGCAGAATTCGACGATCCTTGCGGGAACGAACGAAAACTGCGTCACGATTGAAGCGCCAAGGCCGAGTTCGCGGGCAAGCGTGAGTTTTGCGAGCAGTTCCGCATCAAGCCGTTCCGCGTCGATGATTGGATGGCGGTCGGGATAGCCGGCGAACGCGACTTCCTTGACGCCGCATTCATTGAGGAGGCCGCTGGCGAGAAGGGAACGAGCGCTGTCAAAGGGCCCGGCCGGCGTCGAAACGTCGCCGCCAATCAACATGATGCGGCGCACGCCGCATTCCTTCACCGCTTTTTTTAGAAACAGGGCGATTTCCGCCTGCGTTGCAAGCCTGCGGGCGGCGACATGCGGCACAGGATCAAAGCCGACGGCGTTGAGGCGCGCCATCGTGTCGATGATCGACGGCAACGGACGTCGCTTCGTCGCCGGCACGAAGATGCTCTTGCGGTAGGGAACGATTTCCGGGAGCGACGGGATATCGACGCCGGAGTCGCAAAGTTCAATCGAACCGTTATTGATCAGCTCGGCGAGGATTTCGGCGTAGGGGCTCGCTGGCGGCGCGGCTTCAAAGTCGAGGGGCGCTTCGTTGATCGCCATGTTCAGTCTCGCTTTCGGGAAACGACAAAGGATTCGTCATTGAACCAAAGACCGCCATGCTTGCGCAGCACCTCGCGCGTCGCGTCGAGATAGGTTGTTCCCATCAGCGCATCTTCGAGGCGGTCGTCTTCAATCTGCGCGACATAGATCGCGTCGTTCCATGCCGCGTAGAGCGTCGATGTGCCGATGCTTGCGTCAATCTCGCTCGGCAGCGTGTGCATCTTGTACTGAAAGATCGACCGCGCATCCGAGGACGGATTGAAATTATACCGGCGGGCGTCCTTGCCGAGCTCAGTTTTCAGAGCGCGCAAGATCTCATGCCGGTCCGACTGGAATGGATTGTCGTCGGGCCAGATCTTGTTGATGATCTCCATGCCCGGATCATGGCCGTAGGAATGGATGCCGAGCAGGCGACCGCTCGGCCGCAGGGCTTTCGCGAGCGGCGCCAGCACATTCTTCGCCTTGAATTCAGCGGGAATGCGTAGGCGATAGGGCTGTGAGGCAAGAATAAAATCAAAATCGGCATGCGCCGATCCCTGCCGCGGTATGACATCGTTGAGCAGGAATTTGTGGTCATTCCTGTAGATGACGAGAACGGAGGGCCGCTCGTAAATCGGGTTGCCGGTTTTGGGGCTGTGCCGGGCCTGCCAGTTTTTCCCGAGGAAACTTTCAAGCGCCAGAATCTGCTGGTCGAACTCGTGGACAGTGCGCCCCTCCAGGGCGACTTCCTTCCAGGCGATCGCCGCCGCCGTCGTCGCCTTTTTCGGCGCGAGCCATGGCGCTTCAGCATAGAACATGTTGGTGAAAACAAGAACGGTCGCGGGGTGTTCAAACAGACGATCCGCCATCTTGGCGAGCGTCAGGCGTATGTCTTCAAGACTAATTTCTTTTCCGGCGACGTAGAACGGCACGTTCGGAAATCGTCCATGCATCTCGCGTAGGAGACGCGCAAGGACGGTCCCGTCGCCGATGCCGCCGTCGAAAATCCGGATCGCCGGCGGCGTCGGCTGGATGAACGACAATTCAAGGCCGGCGCGCTGCGCGACGATTTCCTTTTCGCTGCAGGTGTTCACGAACATCAGATATTTCTGTCGGTTGTCGAAGAACCGGAAATTCTTCGCCGACGAAATGTCTTTGGATGGAGCGCTTGATGAGACTTTTTCGGTCGCCGGAAGCGTGTGCAGCAGACTGCGATCCGGCGCCTCGGGGCTCTGGCCGCCATGGCGCTGGATGAAGCCGACGACGCGGTCCCAGGTTTCCGGTTTCAGTCGTGAGCCGTCCCTTAGGCGCGAGACGAATTTGCCGTCATTGACCGCCCTTCGCCCGAAGGTCGATTCGGCCATTTCGTTTTGCCGGCAGAACTCGGCAATGCTGTCGAGAAGCGCATTGGCGGTTTGTGGTGCTTGTTGCATGGGGCCGCTCTCCTCTCCGCAGAAAGGTAGCAGCCCTCGGATGGGACAAACACCACAAATTCTGGTGAGTAGGTAAGTGGGATGCGCCCTACATCAACTGAGGCGGCCGGAGGACCGCACAGCGAGACGGGGCTAGCGGCTGCGATAGGCCTCTTCCGCCGCGCCCGAAACAAGGTCGGCTTCGCGGGCGAGCACGAAAAGGAGATCGCTAAGGCGGTTCACGAACGGGATCGCCCCATTGCGTTTATCATCCGGAAGAAGCGTCATTTCACGCTCGGCGCGGCGGGCGACGACGCGCGCCTGATGCAGCCGGCAGCCGGCCTCGCTCTTTCCCGGATAGATGAATTCCTTCAGCGGCGGCAACACGCCGTCGATCTCATCGATCAGCGCTTCAAGCCCCTCAACGGCGCCGTCGGGAAGTTTGAAATGCTTGATGTCCTTGTCGCCTGCATAACTGACAAACGCGCTCAGTTGATAGAGTTTTTGCTGAATGTCTTTCAGCATGTCGTCGCGCTTGGGATGCGCGAGCCGCGCAAAGCCAAGCGCCACCGAAAGCTCGTCGAGATCGCCGACGGCCGCGATATGCGGATCGGCCTTGCTGACGCGCTCACCGGAAAGCATCGACGTCTCGCCAGCGTCCCCGCCGCGCGTATAAACTTTGGTGCCGCTCATCATTCCTCGCCGATTGTCATGTTTCCGACCGGGCGCTTATAGCGCCGGGGGGAACTCTTTCAAAATCGCCTCAAAGGCGCGAACCGCCGCCGTCGGCAGCCATCGCCGCCTTACCGCAAAGCCGACGGAAAGCGGGTTGAAGAAATCGACCTTCAGCAAAGAGAACCGCCGGAGAAAGGTTTTCGATTGGGAGTATTCCGCGCTGACGACCCCGATGGCGTCGCTGCCGGCGACGATGTCGGCGATGAGCGGAAAATACTCGATCACATGCATGCGCCGCGCGGCGTCGCCGCCGAATGCGTCGAAGAGCGTTCTCAACTGGTCCATATGCCAGCTCATGCGATCCGGCGCGACGACCGGATACGCGACGATGTCTTCTTTTTTCACAGCGGCGAGGCGGGCGAGGGGGTGAGTCTTTCGTGTGAAGAGGTGTGTTCTCAACGCGCCAAGGCGTTCAAAGGAAAAATCGTCTTCGCCTTTCATGGCGTCGTCCGGGCCGACAAGGACGTCAATATCGCCGCGCCGGAGCGCGCGAACGCCGCCTCCGACGGTGGTCGCTTCAAGGTGAATGCGTAGGTCGGGGCGCTTTAAGACAAGATGTTTGATCGCCTTGTTGACGAGCCCTTGCATTGAAGCGGGGCAAACGCCGACGCGGATCAGTGTTTCTTCCGACATCCGGTTGAGGCGGGAATCTTCCGTCAGCTGGTCGAGGTCGGAAATGATCCGCGCCGCGCGGTTGATGAAGGCGCGACCGCGATCGGTGGCGACGACGTCCCGCGCGCGCCGATCAAAGAGCGCATAACCTGTTTCGCGCTCAATATCGGCTAGGCTGCGGCTGACCGTTGATTGCGTTAGCCGCAGCGCTTTTGCTGCGGCGCTGATCGACCCGTGTCGATCGACGGCGATCACATGTTTGAGTTTGGCCGATTGCATAGGTATGCGTTATTTGCATATGTCATGCATATTATGCAATTGACAAATAGGTAGGCTGGGCCGAGAAAGATAAGAAAAAGCGATGCGCCCGAAGAGGGTGATCGTCCTATTGTCAGCGTCTCGGCGCCGGACTGAACTGGCATTTCCGGTCCGCTTACGCCGCCGCTATTTCAAGGAACGCATTGAATGTCCGACTACGCGCCCCCGATCGCCGACATGCGCTTCGCAGCGACGAAGCTCGCGGGCTTCAGCGAAATTGCCGCGATGTCCGCCGACGACCTCAATGAGGAATTGCTGGCGTCGATTTTCGAGGAGGGCGGAAAGTTCGCGGCGGGCGTTCTCGCGCCGCTCAATCGTGTCGGCGACAGGCAGGGATCGAAGCTCGTCAATGGCGCCGTCAAAACGCCGGACGGCTGGCGCGACGCGTATCAGCGCTTCGTCGAGGGCGGATGGAACGCTGTGCCCTTCGATCCGGAATTCGGCGGGCAGGGATTGCCCTGGCTTGTCGCGACGGCGCTTTTCGATCTCTGGCATTCTTCGAACATGGCGTTCGCGCTCTGCCCGATGCTGACGCAGGCGGCCGTCGAAGCCGTCTCCAAATACGGGTCGCCCGATCAGAAAGCGGCATATCTTTCAAAAATGATTTCCGGCGAGTGGACCGGGACGATGCAGCTGACGGAGCCGCAAGCCGGATCCGATCTCGCGCGCATCCGCGCCAAGGCCGTCAGGGAAGGGGATCATTACCGGATCACAGGGCAGAAGATTTTCATCACCTACGGCGATCATGATCTCACCGACAACACCATCCATATGGTGCTGGCGCGCACGCCCGATGCGCCGGAAGGGGTGAAAGGCATATCGCTTTTCATCGTGCCGAAATTCCTTGTGAAAGAGGATGGAACGCCGGGCGCGCGCAATGACGTGCGCTGCGTCTCGATTGAAGAAAAAATGGGCATTCACGCGAGCCCGACCGCGGTCATGCAATATGGCGAAGATGGCGGCGCGATCGGCTATCTCGTCGGTGAGGAGAACAAGGGCCTCGCCTATATGTTTACGATGATGAACAATGCGCGGCTTTCGGTCGGCCTTGAAGGCGTTGCGATCTGCGAGCGCGCCTATCAGAAGGCCGCCTCTTTTGCGCGTGAGCGCATCCAGAGCCGCGATATCGCCGGCGATGATCCTGATCCCGTCGCGATCATCCGTCACCCGGATGTGCGCCGCATGCTGATGACGATGCGCTCGCTTGCTCAGGCGGGCCGCGCGCTCGCCTATTATGCGGCCGGCAAGCTCGATATCGCCCATCGCGCCGGCGATGCGGCAGTGCGCGAGGCGGCGCAATCGCGCGTCGATCTTCTCATTCCGATCGTCAAGGCCTGGTGCACGGAAAACGGATCGGAAGCCGCGTGGAACGGCGTTCAGGTTCACGGCGGCATGGGCTTCATCGAAGAAACGGGTGCGGCGCAATTCATGCGCGACGCGAAAATCGCTGAAATCTATGAAGGGTCGAACGGCATTCAGGCGAACGACCTGATTGGCAGAAAAGTGTCGCGCGACGGCGCCGTCGAAGCGAAGAAGATGATCGCTGAAATGCGCGAAATCGACGCGGCGCTTGCTGACAGCGGCGAAACCATCGCGGGTCTCCGCGCCAATTTAGCGAAATCGATCGACGCGCTTGAAAGGGCGACGGACTGGCTGCTCGCTCAATATAAAAACGATGTTCGAAACGCTGCGGCTGGCGCGATGCCCTATATCCGCCTTTGGGGTGTGACGCTCGGCGGCTGGCTGATGGCGCGCTCAACGCTTGCGGCGCAGGCGGCCCTCGCCGCCGGCGAAAGCGACGCCGCCTTCCTGCGCGACAAGATCGTCACGGCGAATTTTTTCGGCGAGCGCATTCTGCCGCGCGCGGCGGCTTATGAAGCGGAAACAACGGCCGGGGCCGCCTCGCTGATGGCGATCGCTGACGCGGCGATGTGACGGGCGGCCCGATAATCGACTGGTCCAAGGAGGACAAGATGCCAGATGACGTCAAGGTGATGGAGAAGCCGGCCGGCAAAGCGAAAGCCGCCGGCGCGAAACCGCGCCAGAACAATGTGCGCTTCGTCACGGCGACAAGCCTCTTTGACGGCCATGACGCCGCCATCAACATCATGCGCCGCATATTGCAGGCGTCCGGCGTCGAGGTCATTCACCTCGGCCATAACCGGTCGGTTGATGAGATCATCACCGCCGCCATTCAGGAAGACGTGCAAGGCGTCGCCGTCAGCTCCTATCAGGGCGGACACCTCGAATATTTCAAATACATGGTCGACCTTCTCAGGGAGCGCGGCGCCGGGCACATCAAGGTTTTCGGCGGCGGCGGGGGCGTCATAGTCCGTGACGAAATCAAGGAGCTTCACGCTTACGGCGTTGAACGCATCTACTCACCCGAAGACGGCCAAAAAATGGGCCTGCAGGGCATGATCGACGACATGATCGCCCGCGCCGATTTTGATCCCGTATCAGTTGCGCGCAGCGACATCGGAAAACTTGCGACCGCCGGGTGGGGCGACCTTGCGCGGTTTCTCACGGAGCTTGAAAAGGGCGAGACGGATGAGAAGGCGCTGGCCGCCTTGTCGAAAGCGGCTTCCGCCCGCCCGCGCGCGCCGGTTCTCGGCATCACCGGCACCGGCGGATCCGGCAAATCATCGCTTTCCGACGAATTGATCGCGCGCTTCAAGCTTGATTCAAGCGACTTCAAGATCGCCGTGCTCGCGATCGATCCGTCACGGCGCAAGAGCGGCGGAGCCCTTCTCGGCGACCGCATCCGCATGAATTCTATCAATGCGCCGCAGATTTATTTCCGCTCGATCGCCACGCGTGAATCCGACAGCGAAGTGCCGCGCTTCGTTCATCAGGCGGTCGACGCCTGCCGAGCGGCGGGCTTTGATCTCATCATCGTTGAAACGCCAGGCATCGGTCAGGGGAACGCAGCGATCGCGGATATCGCAGATGCGTCGCTTTATGTGATGACGCCGGAGTTCGGCGCCGCCTCGCAGCTTGAAAAGATCGACATGCTCGATTTCGCCGACATCGTTGCGATCAACAAGTTCGACAGGAAGGGCGCTGAAGACGCGCTTCGCGATGTAAGGAAGCAGGTGCAGCGCAACCGGCAGGAATTCACGAAGCCGACGGAAGAAATGCCGGTCTATGGGGCGATCGCCGCGCGCTATCAGGATGACGGCGTGACGAGCCTTTATGTAGGTCTTCGCGAGACGATCGGGAAGAAAGGTTTCAAGATCGCCCCGACGCAGTTCAAGGCGAATCCCGCGCGGATGCCGAGCCCGCGCGACGCGATCGTTCCGCCCTCGCGCCAGCGCTATCTGGCGGAAATCGCGACAGAGGTTCGCAATTATCATGAAAAGGCGCACAGGCAATCAACGCTTGCGCGTGAGATCCAGCAGCTCAAAAGCTCAAAGGCGATTCTTGAAAAAGCAGGCGGCGACGCAGCGTCGCTTGCGCCATTGATCCGTGAACGTGAGGAACGTCAGGATGCGCGCGCGCGCAACCTCATCGAAAACTGGCCTGAAGTTAAGCGAAGCTTTTCGGGCGATGAATATGTCGTCAAGATTCGCGACAAGGAAGTTCGCACCAGCCTTGTCCGAACGACGCTGTCCGGCACCAAGATTCGCAAGGTCGTTTTGCCTCGCTACGAAGATCATGGCGAATTGCTGAAATGGATGCTGCTTGAAAATACGCCGGGGTCGTTTCCCTATACAGCCGGCGTGTTCGCCTTCAAGCGCGAGGGCGAGGACCCGACGCGCATGTTCGCCGGCGAGGGCGATGCGTTCCGCACCAATGCTCGGTTCAAGTTCCTGTCCAAGGATTCCGATGCGAAGCGCCTTTCGACCGCTTTCGATTCGGTGACGCTTTATGGTTTCGATCCAAATGAGCGGCCGGACATCTACGGCAAGGTCGGCAATTCCGGCGTGTCGGTTGCGACGCTTGACGACATGAAGGTTCTCTTTGACGGATTTGATCTATGTTCGCCGTCGACATCGGTGTCGATGACGATCAATGGACCCGCGCCGATGATCCTCGCCATGTTTCTCAACACGGCGATCGAGCAGCAGCTGGCGAAATTCGAGGCGGAGAACGGCCGCCATCCGACGGAAGACGAGGCGAACAAGGTCAGGGCCTGGGCCCTCGAGACCGTGCGCGGCACGGTGCAGGCAGACATCCTGAAAGAGGATCAGGGGCAGAACACCTGCATCTTCTCAACCGAATTCGCGCTCAAGATGATGGGCGACATCCAGGAATATTTCGTCGATCATCGCGTCAGGAATTTCTATTCCGTTTCGATCTCAGGATATCATATCGCCGAGGCTGGCGCGAATCCGATTTCGCAGCTCGCGTTCACCCTCTCAAACGGCTTTACTTTTGTTGAGTCCTATCTCGCGCGCGGGATGAAGATCGACGATTTCGCGCCCAACTTGTCCTATTTCTTCTCCAACGGGATGGACCCGGAATATTCGGTGATCGGCCGCGTTGCGCGGCGCATCTGGGCGATCGCCATGCGCGAACGCTACGGCGCCAACGAGCGTTCGCAGAAACTCAAATATCACGTCCAGACGTCCGGCCGCTCGCTGCACGCGCAGGAGATGGATTTCAACGATATCCGCACGACATTGCAGGCGCTGATCGCCATCTACGACAATTGCAATTCGCTCCACACCAACGCCTATGACGAAGCCTATACGACGCCGACGGAGCATTCGGTGCGCCGCGCCATGGCGATTCAGATGATCATCAATCGCGAATGGGGTCTTGCGCAGAACGAGAACCCCAATCAGGGCGCATTCATCATCGACGAGCTGACTGATCTCGTCGAGGAAGCTGTTCTTAAGGAGTTTGAGCGCATCGCCGATCGCGGCGGCGTTCTGGGCGCCATGGAGACCGGCTATCAGCGCGGCAAGATCCAGGAAGAAAGCCTATATTACGAGCATAAGAAGCATGACGGTTCGCTGCCGATCATCGGCGTTAACACGTTTGTCGATCCGAACGCGCAAGAACCGCCGTCGCCGCCGCTACAGCGTTCGACGGCTGACGAGAAAGACAATCAGATCAAACGCCTTCGCGATTTTCAGGGGCGCAACCCGGAAATGACGACGCAGATTCGTCGCCGGCTGCGCGAAGCCGTCATACGCGATGAAAATGTCTTCGCCGTGCTGATGGATGCGGTCAAATATTGTTCGCTCGGCCAGATCAGCGACACGCTGTTTGAGGTTGGCGGACAATACAGGCGGAATATGTGACGCTCCTTCGCGTCAGGATGGCGGCGGAGGAGACGGGCCTCGCTTTTCGCGGAGCATTTCATCCGGCGCCCGCCGACATCCCGGCCGGTCTTTCGGCGGGAACGATCGTCATGCTCGGCTTTATCGGCGGCGGGCATTGGCCCAGCGTCACCGCTTCTGAAGAATTCAGCGACGGCCGTCCGCATCCGCTCGATCGCTGGTCGTTTCGCGTCATCTCCACCCTTGCAAAAAAGCTCGATGCGATACCGCTCTTTCCTTTCACGGCGCCGCCGATGCCTTTCATTCGCTGGGCGCAGAAAGCGGAGGCTGTCCAGCCATCCGAGATCGGCATGTTGATCCATCCGGATTACGGTCTTTGGCATGCTTGGCGCGGCGCGCTCGCCTTCAGGGATCGCCTCGATCTTCCGGAACAAGATCGCCGTCCGCGCCCGTGCGATTCATGCGCGGCGAAACCCTGTCTTACGGCGTGTCCGGTCGGCGCCTTCAGCGGAAACAGCGCCTATAATGTCGCCGCCTGTGGCGCGCATATCCGAACGCCGGAAGGCGTTGACTGTATGACGGGCAGCTGCCGCGCGCGCCGCGCATGCCCTGTCGGGGCCGACTATCGCTATAGTCCTGCGCAATCAGCCTTTCATATGCGGTCATTCAGAGGCGGGTGAAAGCGTTGCGGCGATCAGCTCAACGCGTCGGCGGATCCCCTTCGAGCTTGCGTAATTGCGCAAGCAACAATTTCGCATCGTTGCTGCCAAGCGCATTGGTGAGCCTGTCATTATAGTCCTTCGCCATGGCGCGCAGGTCAGCGAACACCCGCATGCCTTCTTTGGTCAGGATGAGCGCGTGGCTGCGACGATCTTCGGGGTCTTCGATCCGTCGAAGCCAGCGCCGCCGCTCCAGGCGGACGACAGCGCGGGAGATTTTCGTCTTGTGCAGGAAGGCCTTCCTCGACAGCTCGACGGCGGTGATCGGTCCGTATTGCCCGATATTGAACAGGACGCGCCAATCGGGCCGCGTCATGCCGTATTTGTCCTGA
>JAGRED010000457.1 GCA_020446725.1 Parvularculaceae bacterium
GCCGCCGCCTTTACCCTGTCCCTCGCCGCGACGGCGGCGACGCAAGCCTTCGCCCAAGACGCCGACCGTCATTTCAGCGGCCCCTATATCGGCGCAGAGGCGGGGCTCCAGCAGATTATCGCAGGATCGTCCGTCAATGGCGTCGACATTCTGGCCGAAGACCGCCGCTTTGTCGCCGATCTGTTCGGCGGGTTTCGCCACCAGTTCCCGTTCGGACTGATCCTTGGCGCGGAAGGCGCATATGGCCTGTTCGACGGCAACCTCCAGCAGTTCTATCCCGTCGGACCGACAGGCGTCAGCTATGACGGCGGCGATCAGTTCTCCTATGGCGGAACGCTCGGATGGGTTGTCGGGCCCGAGCGAACATTGATGCTCTACGGCTATCTCAAGGAAACGAAGCGCACATTCGACATTGTCGGAGTGACCGCCGGAACGCCGTTCTTCCAACAGGACAAGCAGGGCATGCTCCGCTATGGCGGCGGCGCCGAATTGCGGGTCGCTGGACGATTGCATGTGCGGGCGGCGATCGGCGCCGGACGTGCGGATTTCGGCGGCCGGATCACGAATTTCGATCCGAAATCGAAAGTCGAGGCGTCAATCGGCTTGCTGGCGCAGTTCTGATCGGCCGGCGCGTCGCGTTTCAGATCTTGCTCGCGCCGATCGCCGGTCCGACAAACGGCGCCGGATGGTTTGCGCCGCTTTTTCCGGCGTTTTTCATCAAAGGTTGAATGTGGCGCCCGCATCACGCCTGCGCGCGTCCGGGTTCCTGTCTTTTTTCCAGTCTTTTCGCGGGGTCCAGCCGCGAACGGCGCCCTCATTTTTGCAAGGGGGCGCCGCATGAACGACGGCGCAAAGCCGCCGGCCGCGCGGATCTGCTTCATTCGCGCGGGCGGTTGTTCATCGCGTCCGGACAGCCCGGGACCGAACAGAACGCAAGCATCACTTGTCAAAGAGCCGGCGTGCTGAAAGCAACAACGCGCCCATAACAAAAATCGGCGCCGCCCCGAGGAGCGCCGCCGATGGAAGAAAGCAAAGGGCAGGACGCATTTGCGATCAAGCCCCTTTTTTGGAGAATGTTGCGCGCTAGATTCACGCGACAGGCGAAAGCGTCATCCCGGATGCGTTGCGACGTGTAACGCTGCGGCGCCGGTCCAGGATCTGTCGGCGCAGGGAGCGACCCCGGAACAGCCGCGCGGCATTTCATGACGCACAGCATCCGGAATGCCGGCCGTGCGCGCCTCAAAGCCCAGCGTCTAACCGCGCAGATCAGCGATACGGTGCGTCGAGTTCAAGGTTCATCGCGATCTCGCGTTCCCAGCGGTCGCCGTTCGCAAGCAGCCGTGCTTTGTCGTAAAAAAGCTCCTCGCGCGTTTCGGTCGCAAACTCGAAATTCGGGCCCTCGACGATGGCGTCAACCGGACATGCTTCCTGACAGAAACCGCAATAGATGCATTTCGTCATGTCGATGTCGTAGCGCGTCGTGCGGCGCGACCCGTCATCGCGCGGCTCGGCCTCGATGGTGATCGCCTGCGCCGGGCAGATCGCTTCGCAAAGCTTGCAGGCGATGCAGCGTTCCTCGCCGTTCGGATAGCGGCGCAGCGCGTGCTCGCCGCGAAAGCGCGGAGAGAGCGGCCCTTTTTCGAACGGATAATTGATCGTCGCTTTCGGCCGGAAATAATATTTCATGGCGAGGAAAAACGCGCCGACGAAATCAGCGAGCATGAAGCCTTTCAGCGCCTGCGCAATCCGCGACATTACGATCTCCAGCTCTGGAAATAGGCGGCAAGGTCCGGAATGGCGAGTTGCAGGCCGGCGACCAGAACGACCCAGCAAAGCGACAGCGGCAGAAAGATCTTCCAGCCGATGCGCATCAGCTGGTCATAGCGATAACGCGGCACAATCGCCTTCACCATCGCAAACATGAAGAAGAAGAAGAACGTCTTCAACATGAACCAGAACACCGGGATCTGGTCGAGGAAAGGAACCCAGCCTGTCGGCAGCGGCGAATGCCAGCCGCCGAAGAAGAGGAGCGTCAGCATCGCGCACATCAGGACGATATTGGCGAGTTCCCCGATCATGAACATGAGGAACAGGGTCGAGGAATATTCGACCTGATAGCCGGCGACGAGTTCGGATTCGGCTTCCGGCAGGTCGAAGGGCGGCCGGTTGGTTTCCGCAAGCGCCGAGATGAAGAAGACGACGAACATCGGAAACAGCGGAATGAAGTTCCAGTTCCAGAATCCGCCGCCGCCGCGCGCCTGCGACATGACGATATCTGAGAGATTGAGCGATCCGACCAGCAGGAGAACCGTGATGATCACGAAGCCGATCGAGACTTCGTAGGAAACC
>JAGRED010000458.1 GCA_020446725.1 Parvularculaceae bacterium
GAAACAGCGGAATGAAGTTCCAGTTCCAGAATCCGCCGCCGCCGCGCGCCTGCGACATGACGATATCTGAGAGATTGAGGGATCCGACCAGCAGGAGAACCGTGATGATCACGAAGCCGATCGAGACTTCGTAGGAAACCATTTGCGCCGCCGATCGCAGGGACCCGAGAAACGGATATTTCGAATTCGACGCCCAGCCGCCGATGATGATGCCGTAAACGCCGAGCGAGGAGATCGCGAACAGATAAAGGATGCCGACATTGATGTCGGCGCCGACCATGCCGGGACCGACGGGGATGACCGCCCAGCCGACCAGCGCCAGAATGAAGGTGATGATCGGCGCGATGAGGAACAGCGCCTTGTTCGCGCCGGCCGGAATGACGATCTCTTTGAAGACGAATTTGAACAGGTCCGCGAACGACTGAAGCAGACCGAACGGCCCGACGACGTTCGGCCCTTTGCGCATCTGGACCGCCGCCCAAACCTTGCGGTCGAAATACATGAGAAAGGCCTGCGCGAGGAGGAGCGCCACGATGAGCGCCAGCGCCTGCAAGGTCGTCGGCACAAGCCACCACAGCCAGCCCTGATCGGTCGGCCGCGAGGTCAGAAAGGTCCAGATCTGTTCCATGGGGCGGCGTCATAATGCGGTTGAGGGCAGGATGGAAGCGCAGACGCCGGGACGAACGCCGCCAATCGACCCTGGGGAAAACGCCTTTGTGAGTTGGCCGCCGGCGGCCCGTGTGGTCGATTGGGAAAAAGCCCATCGTCGGGAGCCCGGACCATGCCCTACCCGTTCGCCGATATTCTCTTCACGCCTAGGGTAAAGGCCGCCCAGGCCGCGAATAAGTCGCGGGAATTCTGCGAAGCGATGACGGAAAAGGATCGCGCCTTCGCCCTCGGCCCGAATGAGGCTGCGTTTCTCGCCGAGCGCGACCACTTCTATATGGCGACGCTGTCTGAAAGCGGTTGGCCCTACATCCAGCATCGGGGCGGGCCGCCCGGCTTCATTCAAATTCTTGACGACCGCCGCTTCGCTTTTCCCGATTTCCGCGGCAACCGCCAATATATCTCGCTCGGCAATCTCGCCGGCGAGGCGCGCGCGGCTTTCTTCTTCATCGACTATCCGAGACGCGCACGGCTGAAGGCGCTCGCATCAGTCGTCGCACGGTCGCAGCGCGATGAACCGGAAATCATCAAGCGGTTTTCAGCCCTCGGTTACAAGGCGGCCGTCGAACGCGTCTTCATCGCCGAAATCGCCGCGCTTGACTGGAATTGCCCCCAGCACATTACGCCGCGCTTTACGCAAGCGGAGATCGAACCGGCGATCGCCAAGCTCGCCGCCGACAATGAAACCTTGCAGCAGGAGAATGCGACGCTGAAATCCCGCATCGCCGCCCTTGAGAACGGCGCATGAAGATCCGTCTAAAACGCGTTTATGAAACGCCGGCGAAATCCGACGGCCTGCGCATTCTAGTCGAAAGGCTGTGGCCGCGCGGGCTGACGAAAGAGGCCGCCGTTATCGACCAGTGGATGAAGGACATTTCGCCATCGCCGACGCTTCGCCAATGGTACGGACATGAGCCTGAAAAATGGCCCGAATTTCAGCGCCGGTACCGCGCCGAACTCAAGGCGAATGCGCCGGCGGTTGAGGCGCTAAGGGCTGTCTGCGCAAATCGTTCCGTCACGTTCGTCTACGCCGCGAAAGATCAGGAACGAAACAGCGCCGCCGTCCTCAAGAATTTTCTTGAAGCCAAGCGAACATAGTCGGCGCTGTCAATTCCCCAAATCGAGCGCCGAAAATATTTCCTCGCGACGCCGCCCGTCACCTGATGCTGATGCGTCCTAACGGGCTCGACTGGGATTTTGAAACGGTCGCCGGCGATCCGTAGACTTCGATCTTTCCGATCCCCGCCATTTCCGCTTCAACGGCTTCGGATGCGAAAACCTTCGCGCTGCCGACGCCGGACACATCGACCGTCACCGTGCGACATTCGAGCGCTTCAGCGTCCAGTTCGCCGACGCCTGAAACATCGGCGTCGAAGACGCCGCAGCTTCCCGAAAGATTCAGCTCTCCAACGCCTGATACGCCCGCCGTGAAGCTTTCCGCGCTGATCCCGCGAACGTCGCCGTCGACAACCCCCGCCGCGTCAATCGCATTCAGCGCCGGCATCGTCACTTTCGCCGTAACGCCGTGCTTGATGACCTTGCGCCGGCCGTTTTCATCACGGTTAGCCGTGTCGAGAATGAGCCTGCCGTTCTCGACGCTGACTCTAGTGCGCGCAAGATCGTCTTCCTTGCCGGATATCGCCACAGAATAGTCGGCGCCGACCGTGACATCGATTTCGAACACGCCCGTGATGCTGATCGCATCGAAATCGGCGACTTCGACTGTCTTTGTAACGTCCGCGCCGCGATCGCGCGATTCAAGATCGGCGATATCGCCCCAGGCGACTTTCAGCGCCGTTGCGGCGATAGCCGCAGCGATCACAAGTCCGACCACAAAGCCCAGCAACAGTTTCATCGCCCTCTCCTTTCGCGTCGTTTCCGCCGACGTCTAGTGAACAGTGATCTCCGAGAAAAATCCGCCGCGCTTGTCGACCGTTTTCGGAGACCCGTAGATATTGATCTCGCCCATGCCGGACACTTCGGCTTTGGCGCGGTCGCGCGCATAAACGCTCGCCTCGCCCATGCCCGAAAGCGATACGTCAACGCTCGCACATTCGAAGGACTTTGCGTCAAGCTCGCCGACGCCGGAGACGCGCGCATGAAGCGTGTTGCACCGCCCGGCGACATCGACCTCGCCGACGCCTGATAGGTTCACTTTGAAAACGCCCGCGTCAACGCCGCGAATATCGGCGTCGACAACGCCGGAAACGGAAAGCCGCTCAAGCGCGGGCATCGTCACGGTCGCCTTTACGCCGTCGCGATCGCCGCGATGTTTCTTGCTTGAAAGGACAAGCGCGCCGTTTTTGACCGAAACCTCGGCCCGCGCCATGTCATCTTCCGGCCCTTCAAGCATCAGGCTGTATTCGCCGCCGACCGCAACGTCGAGTTCATAGGCGCCGCCGATTTCAATCGCGGAAAAATCCTGCACTTCGTAGGTCCGCGAAACAGCATCCTTCGCTTCGCTTGCGCCGCTCATCACCGCCGCCGCCGCGACCGCCGCCAGAACTCTCACCATCGTCTAACTCCCGATGCTCAATACAAAGAACTGTTTAGAACCCCTCCAATCAAACGCTATCGCCCGCAAGCGTCGATGGAAATCCGCTCCGGCGCGCGACCGGCTCGATCCGGCGAAATCTTTTCACTCTGCTTTTGATAATCACTTGCATAGCGCTCGGGCCGGTGCTACGGCATCCCCAGATGAGAATGGTTCGCAAAAACAAAAAGTCGGAGTTCTGGATGCGGGGATTGACCAAAACGATGCTGCTGGCGAGCGCCGCCGCTGTCATATCGGCGCCGGCGGCGGGCGAAGAGACTGCGATCAATACGCAGCTCGCCATGATATCCGATCAGGTGATCGTCACCGGAGAGCGCATCGATTATACGAGCGAGCACACGTCGACCGCGACAAAGACCGATACCGCCCTCGTCGACATTCCCCAATCAATATCGCTGATCACGCGCGATCTGATCGACGATCAGATGATGCGGTCGATGGCGGATGTCGTTCAATACGTGCCGGGCGTCCAGATGGGCCAGGGCGAAGGACACCGCGACGCGCCGACGCTGCGCGGCAACGCCTCAACGGCGGATTTCTACGTCGACGGCGTCAGGGATGACGTTCAGTATTATCGCGATCTCTACAACGCCGAGCGCATCGAGATTCTCAAAGGGCCTAATGCGATGATCTTCGGCCGCGGCGGCGGCGGCGGCGTCATCAATCGCGTCAGCAAGACAGCGGGCTTTGAACCGGTTCAGGCGATCACGCTTCAGGGCGGCTCTTTCGGATTCGCCCGCGGGGCGATCGACCTCGTCGCCGTCTTTTCAGGATCAGCCGCCGGGCGGCTCAACGCCTTTTACGAAAACTCCGACAGCTATCGCGATTTTGTCGGCATCGAGCGGTTCGGCGTCAATCCGACCTTGCGCTTCGCGCCGACCGACCGGACGACGATCGACGCGGCCTATGAGTTTCTGAGCGATGAACGCACCGTCGATCGCGGCGTGCCGTCGGACAATGGCCTTCCCTATGCCGGCGATCGCCGCGCCTTTTTCGGCAATCCTGACGCCTCGTTCAGCGAAGCCTATGTGCATGCCGGCGATTTCGCCATCTCGCATGAGATCAACAGCGCGCTGACCTTGCGCAATCATTTGCGCGTCGCCGACTACGACAAGCATTATCAGAACGTGCATGCGGGATCAGCCGTCGACGTCAACGGCGACGTGACGCTGCAGGCTTATGCAAGCGATACGGACAGGCGAAATTTCTTCAACCAGACGGATCTGATCGCGCGCTTCAACACCGGCGCAATCGCCCACAAAGTGCTCATCGGCGGCGAATTCGGCGTTCAGGACACCGACAACACCCGCACCGACACTGACAATGCGGCGGGTGTCGTCAACATCGCCAATCCGACGACGTTTGCAACGCCGGTCTTTCGGCCGTTGCGCAATGACAACCATGTCGATCTGACGACGGCGTCCGGCTATATTCAGGATCAGATCGATGTCGCATCCTGGCTTCAGCTTATCGGCGGCGTCCGGTACGATCATTTCGATCTTGAATTCACGGACAATCTGACGCCGACCCAATTGCAACGCGCCGATGACGTGTGGAGCCCGCGCGGCGGCGTCATCGTAAAGCCGACGCCGGAGTCCTCAATTTACGCCAGCTATTCGAAGTCATTCCTGCCGCAATCGGGCGACCAGTTCTCTTCGCTTGACGCGACCACGTCGGCGCTTGAACCGGAATCCTTCGAGAACATCGAAGTCGGCGTGAAGGTCGAGCCGCGCCAGGGTCTGACATTCTCCGCCGCCGTCTACCGGCTCGACCGCGAAAACACCCGCGCGATCGATCCCGTCACCAGCCTTACAGTCCTGACCGGCGCGCAGCGCAGCAAAGGCCTTGAAATCTCGCTCGCCGGCGCCGTGACGGATCGTTGGGACGTGCTCGCGGGCTATACGCTGCAAAACGCTGAAATCACGAGCGATACGAGATCGGCCGTCGCCGGCGCCGAGGTTCCGCTGGTGCCGAAGCACGCCTTCGCGCTCTGGAACGCTTACCGGTTCACCGATCACTGGCGGGCGA
>JAGRED010000046.1 GCA_020446725.1 Parvularculaceae bacterium
CACAAGCGACTGATTTATCGGTGCTTTTCCAGTCACCCTAACGGCCTACTTCCTGCAATAAGGCTCGGAAATCCGCCTTGGGTGCCTGACATAAAGTTCGATACGCATTCACGAAGGGGAGCCACTCCCAGCCGCCGCCTCCGAAATGTCAGAGGAGCCGAATCGGCCCGACACGTTGTCGTCTGACAACCCCCTGATTTTTCGGCTTGTTAACCACGACGCGTTAGCATGAGCCCCCTGAAAGAGTGGGATCCTCTCATAATGATTCGTAATCCGTTGAAGAGTTCAGCCCTCGCCGACCAATCCGGCGCCAGGCTTATGGCGCTAGCCCTCGCGGTCAGCGTCGGGATCGTCGCGGTGATCTTCGCCGCGTTCACCTTTCATTACGACCAGACGGCGCGCCGCCTTCGCATTGCGGAGATCAACAATTACCTGACGGTCATGGGGCGCACGACAGCGTGGGGCGTCGATAAATGGCTGGCGGAGCGCGAACATCTGATCACCGGCCTCGCAACCGGATTCTCGGACAAAAACACCGGCGCCGATTTCGTCCAGGATTTGAAGGAAAGCGTCTATCAAAGGACGTTCGTATGGACCTATTACGGCGAAACCGACGGCGCGTATCATATCTGGCCGCCGGACGATCAGCTGCCCGACGATTACGATCCGCGCACCCGGCCCTGGTATCTTGAAGCGGTTTCCAAGGGCGGCGCGACTTTCACTGAGCCCTATCGCGACATCACCACCAATGTCGAGACGATCACGGTCGCAACGCCGGTTGCGAGAAACGGCAAACTTGCGGGTGTCGCCGCCGCCGATTTCACCACTGAACAGCTAAGCCAGATACTCGCCGAGACCGATCTCGGCGGGCTTGGATATGTCTTCCTCGTCTCCAAGCAGGGCGTCGTCCTTTCCCATCCCGATCACGCGCTGGTCGGCAAAACGCTCCTCGATCTCTTCGAGGGAAATCCGCTTCTCATCGACGAGAACATCCAGGAAACAGCGGCAAACGGCGCGAAGAAATTCGTCGCCTTCGCCAAGGCGTCGGAAAACGAAACCATCGACTGGCGCCTCGCGCTTGTCGTTGATCAGGACAAGGTGTTCGCGAGCCTCGCCGAATTCCGCCGATCCGCAGCGATCGCCGCAGTCATCGCCATGATCCTGACGGTCGCCATTCTCGGCTTCGTCATTCACCGCGTGCTGGTCCGGCCGCTGCTCAACGCCCGCAGCGCCGCGGACGCCGCGAACGCCGCCAAGTCGGAATTTCTCGCTTCGATGAGCCACGAAATCCGAACGCCGATGAACGGCATTCTCGGCATGGCCGAGGTGCTCCTCAACACCGGCCTCGACAAGCGACAGAAAGAACTGACGTCGATTATCGTCTCGTCCGGCGGCGCCTTGATGACGGTGATCAACGATATTCTGGACTTTTCGAAAATGGAGGCCGGTAAACTCAAACTGTCGCCGCGCCCATTCAACCTGCGCCAGATGATCTATGATCTTGCAACGCTCATGCAGGCGCGTGCGCTGGAAAAAGATCTCGAACTCGTCGTCCGTTACGCGCCGAACCTGCCGGAAGGCGTCGTCGCGGACGAGGCGCGCTTAAGGCAGGTCATCGGCAATCTGATTGGGAACGCCGTCAAGTTCACCGAACACGGCTATATCATGATCAACGTTACGGGCGAGCGTAACGGCGATTTTGCCGACATATCCATCAGCGTCGCGGATACGGGGATCGGCATCGCCAAGGAAGACCTGCCGCGCATGTTCGAGAAATTCGAGCAGGCCGATGGTTCGAACACGCGTCGATATGGCGGCACCGGCCTCGGGCTCGCCATTTCAAAAAACCTCATCGAGATGATGGGCGGAGAAATCACCGCCGAAAGCGAACTCGGCAAGGGGTCGCGTTTCTGGTTCAAAATCAAGGCGGCGGTGGACGACAAAATCAAGGCGATGCCGTCCGTTTCAAACGCGACATTTGAAGGCGCGCGGATTCTCGCTGTCGATGACAATGCCGTTAACCGGCGCGTCATCGCGGAACTCGCGGAAGGCTGGGGGCTTGAAGCGACGATCGCCGAGAACTCGCATGCCGCCCTCGCCGCGCTCGAAGCCTCCGTCGCAAAAGGCGCACGCTACAACGTCATTCTGATGGATTATCAAATGCCGAACGAAGACGGCGTCACCTTGACGAGCCGAATTCAGTCGGACGCGCGCTTCGCATCAATTCCGGTTGTCCTGTTGTCGTCGGTGGACATGGCTCATATAGACCCGAGCCGCGCAAACGCGAAATTCGTCACGTCCCTTTCAAAGCCTGTTCGCCCGTCGCAGCTGATGGACGTGCTTGCGCGCATCATGATCGACGACGCCTCGCATTCAATCGCGCGTGTGGCCGAAGCGATGAACCCCGCCGAAGAATTGCCGGCGCCGGCGTCGGACGGGCGGCCGAAACTGCTGATCGCCGAAGACAATGTCGTCAATCAGCTTGTCGTCACCAACATGATTTCCTCAAAGGATTATGAGGTCGTCATCGCCGAAAACGGCCGCGTCGCGTTGGAGAAATTCCTCACCCTCCGCCCCGCCGCGATCCTGATGGACCTTGCCATGCCGGAAATGGACGGACTTGAGGCGACGAGACGGATCCGTCAGCTTGAGGCGGAACGCGGATTGCAGCAGACGCCGATCATCGCGTCGACGGCGCACGTGCTCGAGGAAGACCG
>JAGRED010000459.1 GCA_020446725.1 Parvularculaceae bacterium
CGACGGCGATCTCTTCTTCGCCAATGCGCGCTATGTCGAGGATCGCCTGATGTCTCTGGCGCCCGACGGCGGACCTGTCCGCCACGTCGTCCTCATGTGCTCGGCGATCAATTCGATCGATGCGAGCGCGCTCGACGCGCTTGAATCTGCAAACCGGCGCCTTCAGGAAAGCGGCGTTCTTTTACACCTCACCGAAGTGAAAGGCCCGGTGATGGATGCGCTGAAGCGCTCATCCTTCCTCAAGGAGCTTTCAGGCAATATCTTTCTCAGCGAATTCGAGGCGATGAACGCGCTCGACCCCGAGCGCTTCCGCCAGAACGGCGCGCCGGCGCAGGCGGCAGCCTCCCCCGCGTCATGACGAACGGCAATTTCCACGAACTGATCGCGTTGCGGATCGCAACGCATCGGAACAAACCTTTCCTGACGATCCCGGGCGGGCGCGTCTGGACTTTCGGCGACATCGACGCGCTCTCGGCGAAAATCGCCGGCGCGCTCATTCGCGCCGGCGCAAAGCCAGGCGACCGCATCGCCGCGCAGGTTGAAAAGAGCGCCGAAAATGTCGCGCTCTATCTCGCCTCCCTGCGCGCGGGCTTCGTCTATCTGCCGCTCAACACCGCCTACACGGCGCGCGAGATCGACTATTTCATCAATGACGCAGAGCCCGTAATTTTCGTCTGCGACCCGTCTCGCACGCAGGAAATACGACCGGGCGAGGCGACGTCCGGGCCCGCGATCCTGACGCTTTCCGCCAGCGGCGCGGGAACGCTTCTCGACGCCGCCGCCGATGCGCCTTCGTTCGAGGCGACAGCGCCGCGCGAGGAAGACGACCTCGCCGCCATTCTCTACACATCCGGCACGACGGGGCGCTCAAAAGGCGCGATGCTCACCCATCGCAATCTTTCCTCCAACGCGCTCGCGCTCTGCGACATCTGGGGCTTTCGCGATGAGGATATCCTTCTGCATGCCTTGCCGATCTTTCATATCCACGGTCTCTTCGTCGCGCTCAACACCTCGCTTCTCAATGCGTCCGGAATAATCTTTCTCGAAAAATTCGATGTCGCCGCGGTGCGCGAACAGCTTCAAGGCGCGACGATCATGATGGGCGTTCCGACATTCTATACGCGCCTGCTCGCCGATCCGGATTTCGGCGCCGAAGACTGCGCGACAATCCGCGTCTTCATATCGGGCTCCGCGCCGCTGACCGCCGAAACGTTCAAGGCGTTCGAAGACCGTACCGGCTGCAAGATTCTCGAACGCTACGGCATGTCGGAAGCCGGGATGATCGCGTCAAATCCGCTTGACGGCGCGCGCATCGCCGGCACGGTCGGCTATGCGCTTCCCGATGTCGATCTGCGCGTCATCGCGGATGGAAAGCCGGCGCAAGCAGGCGAAGCGGGCATCGTCGAGGTCAAGGGACCCAATGTCTTCAAGGGTTACTGGCGCATGCCCGATAAAACGGCCGAGGAGTTTCGCGAGGCGGGATGGTTTTCGACCGGCGATGTCGGCGCGCTTTCGGAAGACGGCCGCCTGACGCTTTCGGGCCGCGCGAAGGATCTCATCATCGTCGGCGGCTATAATGTCTATCCGAAAGAAATCGAAGACATTCTCGACGCGCTGCCTGAAGTCGCCGAGGCGGCGGTCATCGGCGCGCCGCACGCCGATATGGGCGAAGGCGTCGTCGCGCTGCTTGTTCCGGCCGGCGGGTCGGCCGCAGCGCCGCCGCTTGACGAGGCGGCGCTGAAAAAAGCGGTCGCCGACCTCGCCCGGTTCAAACAGCCGCGGCGGTTTTTCTGGGTCGATGCGCTCCCCCGCAACACGATGGGCAAAGTGCAGAAACAGGCTCTGCGGGAGCAATACGCCAGGGCGTTTGCGGAATAGAGCGCATTGCGCAGCGGGCGAACGGCGCGCAGACCCCATTAGGTTGACCATCCGTCTACGGATTACCTGCCTGCGGTAATAGGAATTGAACGATCCTGCTATGGATTTTCAGCCGATTCCGGTCGCCGCAAACATATTGCGTTAACCATCCAAGCGGCTGAAATCATTCAGACAAAAAAACTTATCCCACCACTTATCCCACCACTTATCCCCCTGTTTATCCCACCACTTATCCCCCGACTTATCCGACACCCCGGCGGACGCCCTAGACTTCCTTCCGTAGAGAAACGTCGCCCTGCAACCCGGCGACAGGGAGACTGGAAAGCGCCATGCGAATGCTCGCTTATATCGGCGAATGCGGAGATTTCTTTTCCCGACCGGAAAAAGGCATCCGGGCGCGCGATTTTGCGTCTGAAGAAAAAGGCGCCCCCATTGAAGAACGAGGCGGCGCCTTTTGCGGCTGGACCCCGCAGGAATGCTTGAAAAAACAGAGGACCGGAACCGCCGCGGGCGCCGGATTTCGTCAGTCGCCGCGATCAATAGCGGATCAGCGCCGAGCCCCAGGCGAGACCGCCGCCGAGCGCAGCGAAGACAAGAAGCTCGCCGCGCTTGATGCGCCCGTCGCGAATGCCTTGATCGAGCGCCAGCGGGATGGAGGCGGAAGACGTGTTCGCGTGCTTTTCGATCGTTACGATGATTTTTTCATCCGACAGTTCGAGCCGCTTGGCGCAGGATTCAATGATGCGGATATTCGCCTGGTGCGGCACGAACCAGTCGATCTCCTCGCGTTTGACCTTCGCCCGTTCCGTCACTTCAAGCACGGCGTTCGAAATTTCCTGCACCGCGTTGCGGAAGACTTCCTTGCCGTTCATGCGCACCTTGCCGACCGTCGCCGTCGAGGCCGGGCCGCCGTCGGCGTAGAGATGTTCGGCGAGACGGCCGTCAGCGGAAAGATACGTCGCGAGCACGCCGCGCGGCGGCGCGGCCGCATGCGGCTTGCTCCCCGAGAGAACGACCGCCCCGGCGCCGTCGCCGAAAAGCACGCAGGTCGCGCGGTCGGACCAGTCGAGAAAACAGGAAAGCTTTTCAGCGCCGATGACGAGCGCATGTTTCACCTGCCCGGTCTGAATGAAGCTGTGGGCGATGTTAAGCGCATAAAGAAATCCGGCGCAGGCGGCCGAAACGTCGAAGGCGATGCCCGGCGGCGCGCCGAGCTTTTGCTGCACATAGACGGCGGTAGAGGGAAAGGTTTTATCCGGCGTCACCGTTGCGACGATGATGAGCTCGATATCGCGCGGTTTAAGGCCCGCCTGATCGAGCGCCTTCCACGCCGCCGCGGTCGCATAGTCGGACGTCACCTCGTTATCGCCGGCGATATGCCGCTGGCCGATGCCGCTGCGCGACCGGATCCATTCGTCCGACGTGTCGACGATCTTCGCCAGATCGTGATTGGTGACGACCTTGCCGGGAAGCTGCGACCCGACGCCGGAAATCACGGATTCAACTGATGTCATTACGCTTCGCCCTTCGTCCCGTCGCCCGTTTTCGAAACCGTTTTCGCGCCGCCGCGCTTTTCAAGCATCACGCGGCGCGCGTCATTGATCTTGGCCGCGAGATAGTCCGTGCCGCCCCGGTCCGGATGAAGCTGCGCGATCAGCTTCTTGTGCGCCGCCTTGATCTCGTCCTCGCCCGCGTCCGCCGCAACGCCGAGCACAGCCGCCGCCTCATCGACGCCGAGCGGCGCGCGCGCGCCGACGCCGGCGCCCGGCGTCATCTCGTCCATTCCCTTGATCGCGCGATCGCGCCAGAGCTCGATCGCCGTTACGCCGCCCGCCGCTATGAGGATCATCAGCGCGAGCGGGAAAAGCTGCGCGGCGAACATCACCGCGGCGATGGCGAGCAGGCCGACAAGCTTCAGGTTGAAAAGATTGCGCGTCTCGCCCCCGCCCTTGCGCGCGCCGAGCAAGATCCACGCGGCGGCGACAAGGGCCAAAAGAATGGCGATTTTTCCAAGCATACGGCCGCCTTGCGCGCTGCAACATGGCGGCACATTGCCCGAAACCGCGACGGCGCGAAACCTCCGGCGGCTGCGGCGGCGGCGAAATTAGGCGGGCTTTCCAGGAATTCAGCCGGGCGCGGAAAATCCGGCGAAATATCAGGCTGCGGCGCGCCCGCCTTCGGCTTTGCCGTCGATTTCCGGCTTGGGAAGGTTGAGCGTTGCGATCAGCGAGCGGATTTCAAGCCGCGCCGTCACATGGCTCATCGTCGAAAGGCGAAGCGGCGCATCGGGCCCGCCGAGATCGAGCAGCGTCAGGCCCATCGGGAAAAGCTCGCGGTAAATCACCCGGTCGCCGAAGCCGCGCGCCAGACGAAAGCCGATGCGTGTCGACAGCGTATCGAGCTTTTCGCCCATCGCCTTCTTGTTGTTGGCGCGGGTCGCGGAAAGACGATTGCGCATGACGACCCAGTCGATGCCGCCTTTGACGCCCGACATCGCGCGGCGCTTGCGCGCGTTCCAGACCATCTCGCTGTAAAGGCTCGGGCCGAGCAATTCGCCGGTCTCAGGGTGCAGCCGCGCGAGCAGATCGAAATCGACGAAACTGTCGTTCAGCGGCGTCACGATCGTATCCGCATGCGCATGCGCAAGACGGGACAGATGCGTGTCGGCGCCCGGACAATCAATGACGACGAAATGGCAGTCGGCGAGCGTTTGCAGCGTCGCGGTGAAATGCTCCGTCTCGGCCCGGCGCGCTTCCTCGCGGCTGTCAATCGAAGACGGCGCGATCGAAGGCTGGACCGGAAAAACGAGATCGGCGTGCTTCGACTGCGCGAAGGCG
>JAGRED010000460.1 GCA_020446725.1 Parvularculaceae bacterium
ACCAGCCGTTCCTTCTGCCGATCGAAGACGTGTTCTCGATCTCGGGCCGCGGCACCGTCGTCACCGGCCGGGTTGAGCGCGGCGTCGTCAATGTCGGCGACGAACTCGAAATCGTCGGCATCCGCGACACGCAAAAGACGACCTGCACGGGCGTTGAAATGTTCCGCAAGCTGCTTGATCGCGGCGAGGCGGGCGACAACGTCGGCGTTCTCCTGCGCGGCATCGACCGCACGGGCGTTGAGCGCGGCCAGGTTCTCTGCAAGCCGGGTTCGGTTACGCCGCACACGCAATTCGTTGCGGAAGCCTACATCCTGACGAAAGAAGAAGGCGGCCGCCACACGCCGTTCTTCACCAATTACCGTCCGCAGTTCTACTTCCGCACGACGGACGTGACCGGCGTCGTCACGCTGAAAGAAGGCGTTGAGATGGTCATGCCGGGCGACAACGTTGAGCTCAATGTCGAGCTGATCGTTCCGATCGCCATGGAAGAAAAGCTTCGCTTCGCTATCCGTGAAGGCGGCCGTACGGTCGGCGCGGGCATCGTCGCGAAGATCATCAAGTAAGAAAGTTACGGGACGCGGCGCTCTTTCCGGAGCGCCGCAGCCTTTTTTGACTGAAGAGTGAAGCAGGCGAAACGCAGAGGCCACGATCCATGCAGCAGAATATTCGCATCAGGCTCAAAGCCTTTGATCATCGCGTGCTTGACGCATCGACGAAAGAGATCGTCAACACGGCTAAGCGCACAGGCGCGCAGGTTCGTGGGCCGATCCCGCTGCCGACGCGGATTGAGCGTTTCACCGTTAACCGCTCGCCGCACATCGATAAGAAGAGTCGTGAACAGTTCGAGATGCGCACTCACAAGCGCGTTCTCGATATTGTCGATCCGACGCCGCAGACCGTGGACGCGCTCATGAAGCTCGACCTGTCCGCCGGCGTTGACGTCGAAATCCGCCTCGGCGCCTAAGGGAGCATAAGGGATGCGTACCGGATTGATTGCGCGCAAGGTTGGCATGACCCGTGTTTTCGGCGGGGAAGGCGAACATATCCCGGTGACCGTCATGCAGATTGACGGCTGCCAGGTCATTGGTCAGCGCACGAAAGAAAAGCACGGCTACACGGCTCTCCAGCTGGGCGTCGGCGCCGCGAAGGCGAAACGCATGACGAAAGCCGACCGGGGCCAGTTCGCCAAGGCGAATGTCGAGCCGAAGCAGAAGCTCGTCGAGTTTCGCGTCGACGACGATTGCCTCGTTGACATCGGCGCGGAGCTTTCAGCGGCCCATTTTCTCGTCGGCCAGAAGGTCGATGTGACGGGCACGACGATCGGCAAAGGCTTCGCCGGCGCTATGAAGCGTCATAATTTCGGCGGCCTTCGCGCGACGCACGGCGTTTCCGTTACACACCGCTCGCACGGGTCGACGGGTCAGCGTCAGGATCCCGGCCGTGTCTTCAAGAACAAGAAAATGGCCGGCCACATGGGCGACGTTCGTTGCACGACGCAAAATGTCGAAGTGGTCCGCATTGATGAAGACCGCGGCCTCATCATGCTGAAAGGCGCGATCCCCGGCCCGAAAGGCGGCTGGGTCGAGATCCGCGATGCGGTTCGCGTCGACGCGCCGAATGACCTTCCCAAACCCGCCGCAGTCAAAGGCCAGGCCGATGACGCGAGCAAGGGAGCTGAGTGATGAAACTTGACGTTGTCAGTTTTGACAAAGGCAAAGGCGGATCGATCGATCTCGCTGAAGAGGTGTTCGGCCTGACGCCTCGCGGCGACATCTTGCACCGCTGCGTGACCTGGCAGCTCGCCAAGCGCCAGCAAGGCACGCATAAATCAAAGCCGCGCAACGAAGTCCGTATGACTTCGAAAAAGATGTACAAGCAGAAGGGCACCGGCGGCGCCCGTCACGGCAACAAGGCGGCCCCGCAATTCCGCGGCGGCGGCACGGCCCACGGCCCGCGTCCGCGCAGCCACGCTGTCGACCTGCCGAAAAAAGTGAGAAGGCTTGCGCTCAAGCACGCCCTTTCGGCGAAACAGGCGGCGAATGAACTGATCATCGTTGATGCGCTGGCGCTCGACGCGGCCAAGACGAAAGCGCTTGTCGAACGCTTTGCGACGCTTGGGATCGCCAATGCGCTGATCGTCGATTCGGAAGTGAACGACAATTTCGGCCGCGCTGCGCGTAACATCCCGAATGTCGATGTGCTGCCGGCAGTCGGCGCAAATGTTTACGACATTCTTCGCCGTGAAAAGCTCGTTTTGACGAAAGCGGCGGTTGAGAGTCTGGAAGCGAGGCTGAAATGAACAAGCCGGCGAAAAAGACGACGAAAACCGGAAGCGCCGAGCGTCACTACGACACGCTGATCGCGCCGGTGATCACCGAGAAGTCGACGATCGCGTCTGAAAATAATCAGGTCGTGTTTCGCGTGCCGCTCGAAGCGACGAAGCCGCAGATCGCTGAGGCGGTCGAGGCTTTGTTCAAGGTCAAGGTGAAGGCCGTGAACACGCTTCGCACCAAGGGCAAAAACAAGCAGTTCCGCGGGCGCGTTTACACGCGTTCCACGGTCAAGAAAGCGATTGTCACGCTCGAGGAAGGTCACGCGATCGACGTGACGGGCCGGATCTGAGGTTGGAATCATGGCGCTGAGAAAATTCAATCCGACGACGCCGTCCCAGCGCGGACTGGTGTTGATCGACAGAAGCGAGCTGTGGAAGGGGCGTCCGGAAAAGACGCTCACCGAAGGCCTTAACTCGAAAGGCGGGCGCAACAATCGCGGCCGCGTAACCGTGCGTCGTCGCGGCGGCGGCGCGAAGAACCTTTATCGCGTCATCGATTTCAAACGCCGGAAGTTCGACATCGAAGCGAAAGTCGAGCGGATCGAATACGATCCGAACCGGACTGCGTTCATCGCGCTGGTCAAATATCTCGACGGCGACCTCGCCTACATCATCGCGCCGCAGCGGCTTAAAGTCGGTGACAAGATCATCTCGGGCGACAACGTCGACGTGAAGCCTGGCAATGTGATGCCGCTGAAGTCGATCCCGGTCGGCACGATCGTGCACAATGTCGAATTGAAGCCCGGCAAAGGCGGCCAGATCGCGCGTTCGGCCGGCGCCTACGCCCAGCTCGTCGGCCGCGACGGTTCGATGGCGCAGCTTCGCCTGCAGTCGGGCGAAGTTCGCCTGACCTCGGCTGAATGCATGGCGACGATCGGCGCCGTCTCGAACGCCGATCACCTGAACGAGACGATCGGCAAAGCCGGCCGCAATCGCCACAAGGGCGTGCGTCCGTCGGTTCGCGGCGTCTCGATGAACCCGATCGATCACCCGCATGGCGGCGGCGAAGGCCGCACCTCGGGCGGCCGTCATCCGGTCACGCCGTGGGGCAAACCCACCAAGGGCCGCAAGACGCGGAAGAACAAGCGCACGCAGAAAATGATCCTGCGGTCGCGTCACGCACGTAAGAAGTCGAGCTAAGGGCCAGGAGCGAAGTCATGCCACGTTCAGTTTGGAAAGGCCCGTTTGTCGATCGCTTCGTGCTGAAGAAAGCCGAAGAGGCGCAGGGCGGCGGTCACAAGGGCGGTATCAAGACCTGGTCGCGCCGTTCGACGATCCTGCCGCAATTCGTCGGCCTTACGTTCAATGTTTACAACGGCCAGAAGTTCATCCCTGTGCATGTGACCGAAGACATGGTTGGCCACAAGCTCGGCGAATTCTCTCCGACCCGCACGTTCTACGGACACGGCGCCGATAAAAAGGCGAAAAGGAAATAGCCATGGGACAAAAGAAAAATCCCCGTCGCGTTGACGACAATGCGGCCATGGCAAAAGGCCGGCTGTTCCGGATCTCGCCGCAGAAACTCAATCTTGTGGCGCAGCTGATCCGCGGCAAAAAAGTCGACCGTGCGCTCGCCGATCTCGAATTTTCGCAAAAGCGGATTTCGAAAGAGGTCAAGCGCGTGCTTGAGAGCGCGATCGCCAACGCCGAAAACAATCATGATCTCGATATCGACTCGCTCGTCGTCGAGCAGGCGTTTGTCGGCAAGAACATGGTGATGAAGCGCTGGACGCCGCGCGGTCGCGGCCGCATGGGCCGGATTTTCAAGCCGTTTTCCGAGATCACGATCATCGTGAAACAAGTTGAGGAGGCCGCTTAATGGGCCAGAAGGTAAACCCGATTGGTCTGCGCCTTGGCGTCAACCGCACTTGGGACTCTCGCTGGTTCGCACCGACAGGCGCCTACGCGGATCTGCTCCACGAAGACCTGAAGATTCGCGAATATCTTCACGAGAAGCTGAAACAGGCCGGCGTCTCGCGCATTATCATCGAGCGTCCGCACAAGAAGTGCCGCGTGACGATCTACACTGCGCGTCCGGGCGTCGTGATCGGCAAGAAGGGCGCTGATATCGAGAAGCTTCGCGGCGAACTGCAGAAGCTGACGTCGTCGGAGACGGCGCTGAACATCGTCGAAATCCGCAAGCCGGAAATCGACGCAAACCTGGTCGCTGAGAATATCGCGCAGCAGCTTGAGCGCCGCGTCGCATTCCGGCGCGCCATGAAGCGCGCGATGCAGACCGCGATGCGGATGGGCGGCCTCGGCATTCGGGTGAACGTCTCGGGCCGTCTTGGCGGCGCGGAAATCGCGCGCATGGA
>JAGRED010000461.1 GCA_020446725.1 Parvularculaceae bacterium
CGGCCGATCCGGCCCTCGCTCCGCAATGGCTACAGCCGGATCGGCCTTCCATCGGAGACAATCTCATGGTTACATAAAAACTGGCTGCGCAATCGGGGTTTCGTCATTCGCCTTCGGTTGTGATCCCTGCCGCGCCCGGCTTGCAGCCGGGGTAAGGCCGCGCTGACGCGCGACTCTATTGATGATTCCCTTCCGGATGTCGGGGGCGGCGGAAGAGAAGCGGCGGCTGGCGCCGGGCGGCCGGCCCGCAACCGCTTTGGAATTGATCCGTCAACGTCATTTGAGTTCATCCTACCAAAGCGGATTGCGCGCCGTCCTGATACCCGTCGCCTTGTCGCCCCGCTTCCGCCGCCCCCGCCATCCAGCGGGAATTTGCGGCGGGGCGGAAAGGACGGACGGCGATGACGGAGCTTCAGGCATGGACAGCGGAAAATGCTGCAAATCAGCCGGGAGCGATTGCTGCAGTCGGCGGTGATGCGCAAAGGCGCGCGGGCCCCAAAACTGCGGGCGCGACTCCGGAATGCAAACAGGATTGCGGCAGGCAAAAGAAGCGCGGCGCCCAGCGCTGGAATAAGGCCGAGACAGGCGAGCGAGATGCGGGCGCCTATAATGTAAAGCGCGATCTTTACGCCGACGTCACCGCGAAGATTGTCTCAGAACTGGAAGCGGGGCGCTTTCCATGGGTGCAGCCATGGATGAATGCAAGGGGGGCGGCAAGAGGCGAGGCGGCGACCATCGTCGCAGGCTTGCCGAAAAACGCCGCGACCGGCGCCGCTTACTCCGGAATCAATATCCTTCTTCTCTGGGGCGCCGCCATCGAGAACGGTTTTTCGGAGCAAGTCTGGCTGACCTTCAAACAGGCGAAAGCTTTGGGCGGCTCGGTGATGAAAGGCGAGCGCGGCTCGATGGTCGTCTACGCCGACAAGTTTATCCCGAAGGACGAACAAGCTAGAGTCGAGAAAGACGGCGGCGAGGCGAGTTTTGTCCCCTTCCTGAAACGCTACACCGTCTTTAACGCTGTGCAATGCGAAGGCCTGCCGGACGGGATCGCGCAAGGCGCTACGCCCTTCCCGGAATGCGAGACCGTCGCGCGCGCCGAAACGCTCATCAAGGCGACCGGCGCCGATTTCCGGATCGGCGGCGACAGGGCGTTCTATGTACCGTCGCAGGACTTCATTCGCGTCCCGCCGCAGCCTGCTTTCTTCGAGCAGGTCAATTATTATCGAACCGCTTTCCACGAACTCGGCCACTGGACCGGCCATGCTTCACGCCTCAACCGCGAGTTCAAGGGACGCTACGGATCGCACGCTTACGCGCGCGAGGAACTGGTCGCGGAACTGAGTGCCGCCTTCGTCTGCGCCTCGCTCGCAATCACGTCGACCGTCCGCCATGCCGATTATCTCGGCAGTTGGCTCGAGGTCCTGAAAGAAGACAAGCGCGCGATTTTCAACGCAGCGTCTCACGCGTCGAAAGCGGCGGATTTCATTCTGGCGTTTGAGCGGCAAGGCGCCGGCCCATGGGGCTGATTATTTTTGGCGCTTGCCAAATGCTTTTATTTACGCCGCCTCCTACGACGCGCGCCCGATTGGTGGCGCGGCGCTGGAGAATTCGGCGCGATCCCTTATTATGGCCGCATGATCGGCATGTCAGGCTCTCATCGTCGGAAATTCGAATGGGCGCTCCGCTAAACCCGCGCGACCAGGCCGCGCTTGAGGCGCGAGAACGGGTGGAGCGTTGCCGCGCCTGGCTCAAGACCTTGATGGCGCCGGGCCGCGCAAAACCAGCGACCAAGGACGAGCTCTTCGCCTATGCGCGAGATCATCTCGGCGCCAATCGCTCGAATTTCAACGCCGGATGGGATCTCGCCATTTTCGATATGGGGCGCGAAGACTGGTATCTCCCTTCGCCTAAACGGCGACAGCGCGATCAATAGGATGCGCCGGAAATTGTCGCGTCCCGCTGCGCCC
>JAGRED010000462.1 GCA_020446725.1 Parvularculaceae bacterium
AGCGTTCAATGCTCGCCTTGATGAAAGAAGCGAACAGGGGATGCGGGTCGAACGGCCGGGACTTCAGCTCCGGATGATACTGGACGCCGATGAACCAGGGATGGTCCGGGATTTCCATGATCTCGGGGAGCGCGCCGTCCGGCGAAGCGCCGGAGAAATTCACGCCGGCGGCGGCCAGTCGATCCGCCCACGCCATATTCACTTCATAGCGATGGCGGTGACGTTCCGAAATTTCCGTGGCGCCGTAAATCTCGGCGACGCGGCTTCCCTTCGCCAGAACCGCCGGATACGCGCCAAGACGCATCGTGCCGCCGAGATCGCCCTCTTTCGACCGTCGCTCGGTTTCATTGCCGCGCAGCCACTCCGTCATCAATCCGACGATCGGCTTGCCGCCCGGGCCGAATTCCGATGACGTCGCCTGCCCTTCGCCAAGCAGTGATCGGGCCGCCTCAATCACCGCCATCTGCATCCCGAAGCAAATGCCGAAATAGGGGATGGCGCGCTCCCGCGCGAAACGGGCGGCTTTGATCTTGCCTTCCGCACCGCGCTCGCCGAACCCGCCGGGAACAAGAATGCCGTGCACGTCTTCCAGTTCGGAAATCGCGGTCTCTTCTTCTTCAAAGACGCCGGCGTCGATCCATTTGATATCGACTTTGACGTTATTGGCGATACCGCCATGATTGATCGCTTCAATGAGCGACTTGTACGCGTCCTTGAGGACTGTGTATTTGCCGACGACCGCAATGCGCGTCTCGCCGTCAGGCTTGGTGATACGCTGTACGACTTCTTCCCACCGCGACAGGTCAAGCGGCGGCGGCTCCTTGATGCCGAAAGCCGCCAGCACCTCGTCATCGAAACGCTCGTGGTGATAGGCGAGCGGCACCTCGTAAATTGTGCGGCAATCGAGGGCCTGAACGACGGCGGAAGGCGGCACGTTGCAAAAGAGCGCGATCTTTTTCCGCTCGCCTTCCGGGATAGCGCGATCGGCGCGCACGAGAAGCACATGCGGTTGAATGCCGATCTCGCGAAGCTCTTTAACCGAGTGCTGCGTCGGCTTCGTCTTCAACTCGCCCGCTGAGGGGATGTACGGCATCAAGGTCAGATGAACGTAGACAGCGTCCCCGCGCGGAAGCTCGTTGCCGAGCTGGCGGATCGCCTCGAAGAACGGCAGGCCTTCAATATCCCCGACCGTTCCCCCGATCTCGCAGATAACGAAGTCAGCATCGCCCGCCGGCGACGTGACGAAGGATTTGATGGCGTCCGTGACGTGAGGAATGACCTGAACGGTCGCGCCCAGATAATCGCCGCGCCGCTCGCGCTCGATGATCGTCTGGTAAATCCGCCCCGTGGTGATGTTGTCGCCCTGCGAGGCGGATACGCCCGTGAAGCGCTCATAATGACCGAGATCGAGATCGGTCTCCGCCCCGTCATCCGTGACGAAGACCTCGCCATGCTGGTAAGGCGACATCGTCCCCGGATCGACATTGAGATAGGGGTCGAGTTTCCTCAACCGGACCTTGTACCCGCGAGCCTGGAGCAGAGCTCCGAGGGCCGCTGCGGCGACGCCTTTTCCAAGGGAGGAAACCACGCCGCCGGTGATGAATATATACCGCGCCATGGAAGCCCGTCTTAGCGCCGGCTATTGAAAGGGCAAACAGGAATCTCGCCGACTGGCGCCATCGCCCTACGCCGGAGGCGCAAGAAGAGACGCTAAAGTCCTGTTTGTAGAACGAAATTACCTAGTCTTGAGGGGTTTCCTCAGCCGTCGGCGCTGCGCCGTCATCGGTCGTCGCCGGCGCTTCAGGCGACGGCTCGGCCGGCGTCGCCTCCAATGTCGGCGCCGGTGATTCGCCGGCGGTTTCGCCGCCGGCGCCGAGCGTATTGAGAAGGTCCTCCGTCGACACCGGCGCGTTCGGGTCGACGACAGCCTCCCCGGTCAGATCCTGGATGATATCGGTATCCTTTTCAGCGCCGCCGGCGGTGATGGCAAGCAGAATGGACGTGCCGAAAAACAGCGCCGCCAGTATCGACGTGGTGCGGGTGAGCACGTTGGCCGCCCCACGGCTCGACATGAACCCGCCGCCGCCGCCGCCAAGGCCGAGCGCGCCCCCGTCGGACCGCTGGAGCAGCACCACTCCAATAAGGGCGAGAACGATCAGCGCGTGAACAGTAAGAAGAACGGCGTGCATGCTGGCAGGATCCGGGGTCGGCGCGCCTCAGATGGAGACCGCAACAGGTGAT
>JAGRED010000463.1 GCA_020446725.1 Parvularculaceae bacterium
CGAAGGCCATCACATCGCGCCCGAGGGCGGCGCAGACATGGTGCTCACCTTCCGCAATATTCACAGCTTCATGGGGAACGACATGGATGGCTTCGCCTTCGCGGAGTTTTATCGCGCTCTAAAACCCGGCGGCGTTCTCGGCGTTGTCGAGCATCGCGCCGATGAGAGCGCCGATGAAAAGGACGGATCGACCGGCTATGTGAAGGAATCAACGGTGAAAGCGCTCGCCGCCGCCGCCGGCTTCGAGTTCGCCGGCGCGTCCGAGATCAACGCCAATCCCGCCGACACCAAGGACCATCCCTATGGCGTGTGGACCCTTCCGCCCGTTCGCCGATCCGCGCCGTCGAGCGGTCAGGAAGATCCGGATTTCGATCGCGCCAAATATGACGCGATTGGCGAAAGCGATCGCATGACGCTGAAATTCACCAAGCCTGCCGAATGACGCTCGACCATCCGCTCGCGCCGGCCGCAGCACGCGCCTTTCGTCGCGGCTTCGGCGCGGTGTTGCGCATCGCGCCCGAAGGGCTTGCGGCGTTCGACATCGACGGGCGCGGCGAGGAATGCGTTCTCGTCCCCGCTTCTGCGGCGTCCGCCCAATGCGTCTGGCGCGCCAACGCCGAAACGCTGACCCGCATTTTCGAGGGCGGGCGAGCGCTCGAAAGCGCCTATCTTTCGGGCCGGCTGAAGATCGCCGGGGATATGAGCGTCATGGCGCGGCTGATGCTGGAGAGTTCGCGATAGCCGACTTCATCCGCATCGCCGCGAACCCGGTTCCCGCTCATGGCGAGGCGATCGACTTTCACGGCGCGGATGGCGGCTATCTGCGCGCAGCGATCTTCGCCACGCCCGGCGCGCAGGCGACGGTCGTTCTGGTCTCCGGCCGTTCCGAATTCATCGAAAAATATTTCGAAACGATCAGCGACCTGCAATCGCGCGGCTTTGCAGTTGCGACGCTCGACTGGCGCGGTCAGGGCCTGTCGGAACGGTTATTGCCGGTGCGCGAGAAAGGTCACATTCGCGATTTCGGCGCTTTCCGCTCCGATCTCAGCCTCTTCACCGATGAAATCGTCCGCAAACGCCTTCCGGGGCCCTACATTCTCCTCGCCCATTCAATGGGCGGCGCGCCCGTCTTGCAGATGCTCGCAGACGGCGACCAGCGTTTCTGCTGCGCGGTGCTCAGCTCCCCGATGACGCGCCTCTTCGACAATGTCGCAAAACGCATCGGCGTGCGCATCCTCGCCGAGGGCGCGAGCCGCATCGGCCTTTCGCGCTATGCGATCGCCGGCACGAGAGAACACTCGATGGCGTTTGAGGGAAACGTCCTCACCTCCGACCTGACGCGCCATGCGCGATTTAAAGACCTGCAGTCCGCCGCGCCCAATGCGACGATCCGCGAGCCGACCTATGGATGGCTTCGCGCCGCGACCGAGGCGATGGACGATCTTCACAAGCCCGACCGTTTCGCCCGCCTCAAGACGCCGACGCTCATCCTTTCGGCCGAGGATGATCACCTTGTGCGATCGAGCGATCACAACCGCCTCGCGGGGAAATCCCCGCTGATCGAGCGCATTGTGATCAAAGGCGCGCTGCATGAAATCATGATGGAGCGCGATGAGATCCGCGATCGTTTCTGGAAAGCGTTCGACGAATTCGTCACGCCGAAAATCGCCGACGGCAACCATTCGAAATCGGAATTGATGACGCAAGCGTGAAAAACCGCCGCATTCGGCCCGTTCGATGTCGCAAGCTCGCCGCAATCGCGTTACATTATTCAAACGAATCGGCGGCGATGAATTCAGGACCCTCGGACGGCGTCTTAAAGCGAATCTTAAGCATCGCCGCGTTAACCTTCTTGCGCGCCGACCGCCGGAACGGCGCCGCAAGGTCGATCGCGTAACGATCGCCGGCAGGCGGGCGCCCGGCGCCAGCCTAAAGACGGAGCGAATTGCAAAGAGAATTCAACGCCGAAAGTCGAGTAACCCCGGGTGGAGTATGGCAAGCGCGGCACGCCAGGCGCCGGACCTCACACAAAGAGAGCCGGCTTGTTCTGAGAGATCGCAGTCCCACATGGATGATGTGCGGAAGACGAACGCCAGACGCGCGGCCGAAGAACCGGGAAACGCGATGAAAGCGACAGACGTCGGGAAGACGTCAAACGATGGCGGAGCTGATTGGGGCGGGGATCGGATCGATCCGCGCCTTTTTTATTTCCGGGCGCTTCTTGAGAGCGACCGGTTCTTCGGCGGCGGCGGGCGCTTTGGACAGAGCGCGTAAAAAGGGAAGCGAGTGGTAGCGACATGACGGATAATCTCGACGTCTTCGATCTCTTTTCTGAGAGCTATACGAAGGTCAGGCAGGAGGCGATGTCGCTGCGCGATTATCTGCTCGGCTGTCGGGACGATCCGATGTTCTACGCATCGCCCGCAGAGCGGATGGTGAAGGCGATCGGCGAGCCGGAACTGATCGACACGTCGAAAGATCCGCGCCTGTCGCGCATTTTCTTCAACCGCACCATTCGCCGCTACAAGGCGTTCGAAGGTTTTTACGGGATGGAAGATACGATCGAACGGATCGTCTCCTATTTCCGGCACGCCGCGCAGGGCCTCGAGGAAAAGCGCCAGATCATCTATCTCCTCGGGCCGGTCGGCGGCGGCAAATCCTCGCTCGCCGAGCGCCTGAAGGATTTGATGGAGGTGAGCCCGGTCTATGTTCTCAAGGCCGGCAAGGAAATCTCCCCCGTCTTCGAAAGCCCGCTCGGCCTCTTCCAGTCCGACGACCTCAAGGCGCTGCTTGAAGACAAATACGGCATTGAAAAGCGCCGGCTTTCCGGCGTCATGAGCCCGTGGGCGGTCAAGCGGCTCGATGAATTCGGCGGCGACATTTCAAAGTTTGACGTCGTTCGTCTCTATCCCTCGAAGCTGCGCCAGATCGCCATCGCCAAGACTGAGCCGGGCGATGAAAACAACCAGGACATCTCCGCGCTGACCGGCAAGGTCGACATCCGCAAGCTTGAGCATTTCTCGCAGTCCGACACCGACGCCTATTCCTATTCAGGCGGGCTCTGCCGCGCCAATCAGGGGCTTCTTGAATTCGTCGAGATGTTCAAGGCGCCGATCAAGGTCCTGCACCCGCTCCTCACCGCAACGCAGGAAGGAAACTATGTCGGCACCGAAGCTTTGGGGCCGATCCCCTTTAACGGCGTCATCCTTGCGCATTCCAACGAAAGCGAATGGATCCAGTTCCGCAACAACAAGAACAATGAAGCGTTCCTGGACCGCATCAGCGTCATCAAGGTGCCCTATTGCCTGCGCGTCACCGAGGAGCGGCAGATCTACGGCAAGCTCCTCGACAATTCCGAACTGTCGAGCGCGCCTTGCGCGCCGGAGACGCTCGACCTGCTGGCGCGCTTTTCCGTCCTCACGCGCCTGCGCGAACACGAGAATTCAAATCTCTATTCGAAGCTGCGCGTCTATGACGGCGAGAAGCTGAAGGATTCCGATCCGAAAGCGAAAACGCTGCAGGAATATCGCGACGCCGCCGGCATCGACGAGGGCATGGACGGGGTATCGACCCGTTTCGCTTACAAGGTGCTGTCGGAGACGTTCAACTTCGACACCGACGAGGTCGCCGCCGATCCCGTTCACCTCATGTATGTGCTCGAAACCGCGATCAAGCGCGAACAGTATCAGGACGAGGTCGAGAAGAAATATCTCGAATTCATCAAGGAGGACCTCTCCAAGCGCTACGCCGACTTTATCGGCAAGGAGATCCAGAAGGCCTATCTCGAAAGCTATTCGGAATACGGCCAGAACCTGTTCGATCGCTACATCGCCTACGCCGACGCCTGGATCGAGGACCAGGACTTCAAGGACGCGGACACCGGCCAGCTTCTCGACCGGCAAACGCTCGACGCCGAGCTTTCAAAGATCGAAAAGCCGGCCGGCATCGCCAATCCGAAAGACTTCCGCAACGAGGTCGTCAAGTTCACCTTGCGCGCCCGCGCGGCGAACGCCGGCAAGAACCCGTCATGGACCTCATACGAAAAACTCCGCAACGTCATTGAAAAGCGGATGTTCAGCCAGGTTGAAGACCTTCTTCCCGTCATCTCGTTCGATTCCAAAAAGGATTCTGAAACTGAGAAGAAGCACGAAAGTTTCGTCGAGCGCATGGTCGAGCGCGGCTACACGTCGCGTCAGGTCCGCCGGCTTGTCGAATGGTATATGCGCGTCAACAAGGCCGGGTGATGGGCCCGGCCTGAAGGCGTCACATGAACCACTTTCACTTCATCGACCGTCGCAAGAACCCGAAAGGCAAGTCGCTCGGCAATCGCCAGCGCTTCCTGCGGCGCGCGAAAGTGCAGATCAAGGAAGCGGTGAACAAGTCGATCCGCGACCGGTCAGTGAAAGACCTCGACAGCGGCGAGAAGATCACCATCCCGTCGAAATCGACGGCCGAGCCGCGCTTCCGGCTGAACCCGGAAAGCGGCGAACGCGATTACGTCGCGCCCGGCAACAAGGAATTCGGCGTCGGCGACCGGATCAAGAAGCCGCCGAAACAGGGCGGCAAGGGACAGGGCAAGGACGCGGCCGACAGCGGCGAGGCTGAGGACCAGTTCCAGTTCACGCTGACGCAGGAAGAGTTTCTCGACATCTTCTTTGAAGACCTTGAGCTTCCAAATCTTGTCAAGCGAACGCTGAAAGAAACCAAAGCGACAGCCTATCGGCGCGCCGGCATCACCGTCGCCGGATCGCCGACAAACCTCAACCTCATCCGCACGATGCGGAACGCGCATGGCCGCCGCCTTGCGCTGAAGCGCCCTTCGACGCGCGAAGTCAGCGAATTGAAAGAGCGGCTTTTTGAGCTTGAGCGCATCGCCGCTCCGAACGAGGACGAGATCGCCGAGAAAAAAGCGCTGTTGATCAAACTCGAAGAAATGGAGGCGCGACGCCGCTGGGCGCCGTTTATCGACCCCCTGGACGTTCGCTACAACGCGTATGAGCCGACGCCCGTGCCGACGACCGCCGCCGTCATGTTCTGCCTGATGGACGTCTCCGGTTCGATGGGCGAGCGCGAGAAGGACCTCGCCAAGCGTTTCTACATGCTGCTCTATCTCTTCCTGAAGCGGCGTTATGAGCGCGTCGACGTCGTCTTCATCCGCCACACGCATCACGCCGAAGAGGTCGACGAGGAAACCTTCTTCTATTCGCGACAGTCGGGCGGCACGGTCGTCTCGACCGCGCTCGAAAAAATGCTCGAAGTGCAGAAAGAGCGTTACCCCGCCGGCGAATGGAACATCTATGTCGCGCAGGCCTCTGACGGATACACGCAGTCCGGCGACGCAAAACGTTGCGTTGAAATGCTCGACAAGGACGTGATGCCGATCAGCCAGTATTACGCCTATATCGAAATCCTCGACGAGCGCGAGCTGGAAGTCTTTTCCGACAAGGATTCAGGCGCGGAACTCTGGCGCGCCTACCGCACCTTCGCGCCGAAATGGAAGACATTCGCGCAAACGCGCATCGCCAAGCCGTCGGATATTTTCCCTGTCTTCAGGGAGCTGTTCTCCAGAAATACGCGGGAGGCGGCGTGAACCAAACATTTCTTATTGCTTTTTTCGCCACCACCGCATTTTGTATCTTGTGGGGGCGGTTTGGTGGGCGCTGGTATGCAAAATATCTCTTGAAAAGCGCCGCCCATCTACCGGAGCAGCGTCATGCACCGTTCATTAATTTGATCGTCTATCCGCTTTTTGCCGCATCACTTATTGGCCCTTGGCTCTATTTTATCA
>JAGRED010000464.1 GCA_020446725.1 Parvularculaceae bacterium
CCGTGGCGCCGTTAGATGTTGCGGCGCCCTGGGCCGCGAAGGCCTGCGGCAGCGTGTTGACGAGATCTTCGACGCGCGTCGTGCCGCGGATGTCGAACTCGACATTGCCGATCGTCGTGACCGGGCTCGTTGAAACGGCATTCGTCGACGGAATGCGCGAGCCTGTCACGATGATTTCGTCGTCAACATCCTGCGCGAGGACCGATCCGCCCGCCAGGAAACTGACGGCCGCGACCGCCGCCGCTGACGTGCGCATCATAAGATTGCTCTTGAATGCGTGCTTATTGCTTCTTGTCATTTTCGCCTTCTGTTTTGCTGCGCAGACGCGCTGCGGCCGAAACGCCTGCTACCCCTCCCGGTCGCCACGCCGCGATCGCTCCGGCCACCGCATTTCGAAAATGCGCAGCCGGGCTATCGCGCTCGATCGAGCGCGTGGCGGTTCCGTGACCGCGGTTAACGGCGTAACGGCGAAGGGGGCCGCTCAATCCCTCACATCGAAATGCGGTTCACAGGCGGAACGCGGCGATGTGTTACCCGCGCGCAACAACTGATTAGACGGCGGGCGACGCGCTCCTCGGCCCAACCCCTTGACTTTCAAGCCGGAAAAAAAGTTATCCAGGTCAATCACGGGAAGCGCGCTTGCTTTCCCGGCGGCATTGCGCGCCGAACGTCAGGAAGAATTTGAAATGACCGCCCCCATCCATGTCATCGGCGCGGGCCTCGCCGGCTCCGAAGCCGCCTGGCAGGCCGCGCAAGCCGGCGCACGCGTCGTCATTCACGAAATGCGCCCTGTCAGGATGACGGAAGCCCATCAGACCGACGGCTGCGCGGAGCTTGTGTGTTCGAACTCCTTCCGCTCGGACGATGCGGAGAACAATGCGGTCGGCCTGCTGCATGAAGAAATGCGGCGCATGGGTTCGCTCATTATGACCTGCGCGGACGCGACGAAAGTGCCGGCCGGCGGCGCTCTCGCCGTTGATCGCGAGGCGTTTTCCCAAGCGGTGACAAAAGCGCTGCGCACTCACCCGAACATTTCTTTCGACTTGGGCGAAATCGCCGGCCTTCCTCCCGAGGAATGGTCGAACGTCGTTGTCGCAACGGGGCCGCTGACGAGTCCGGCGCTCGCGCAGGCGATCCATGATCTGACCGGCGAGGACGCCCTCGCCTTCTTCGATGCGATCGCGCCGATCGTTCACAAGGAGTCGATCAATTTCTCGGTCGCATGGATGCAGTCGCGCTACAACAAATCAGGCCCGTATTCCAAGGAACTCGGCGGCGACGGCGCGGACTACATCAACTGTCCGATGGATAAAGATCAGTATGCCGCGTTTTATGACGCGCTGATGGCCGGCGAGAAAACCGAGTTCCGCGAATGGGAGAAATCAACGCCCTATTTCGAAGCCTGTCTGCCGGTCGAGGTGATGGCGGAGCGCGGACGCGACACGCTTCGGTTCGGACCGATGAAGCCGGTCGGGCTCGACGATCCGCGCACCGGCCGTTGGCCCTACGCGGTCGTGCAGCTGCGCCAGGACAATGCGCTCGGAACGCTCTGGAACATGGTCGGGTTCCAGACGAAGCTGAAGCACGGCGCGCAGGTCGAGATATTCCGCATGATCCCCGGGCTTGAAAACGCGGAATTCGCGCGTCTCGGCGGCATCCACCGCAACACTTTCCTGAACTCGCCGAAACTGCTCGACGAAACCCTGCGACTGAAAGCGCGCCCCGCCCTGCGCTTTGCCGGCCAGGTGACCGGGGTCGAGGGCTATCTAGAAAGCGCGGCCGTCGGCCTCCTCGCCGGGCGTTTCGCCGCCGCCGACGCCTGTGCCGGTCCGCTGACTTCTCCCCCGCGAACCACAGCGCTCGGGGCGCTTCTCCATCACATCACCGCCGGGCACCTATCAGGCGGGAAACAGAGTTTTCAGCCAATGAACGTCAATTTCGGACTTTTCCCAGATATTGAGGAACCGAGCATCGACGCGGAAGGCCGGCGCCTGAAAGGCAAGGAAAAGGGCCGTGCGAAGAAGCACGCCCTGTCGCGGCGGGCGCTTTCCGACCTTCAATACTGGCTTAGCAACTCCCCACAAGCGACTGAATAGAAAAAGAAAAAGGCCGCGGCGGAAAACCGCCGCGGCCCCGCCCGAAATGCAGCTTGGGGGAGACTAGCCGCACCTCTGGACCTGTTGAGCGTTGCTGTTCTTGCTGACAGTCGCTGAATGATTGAGAGTGACTTTTAGCTCACTCGTCCTAAAATCGCGGCTCACATACGGCGCTCGCGGCTGCCGGTCAAGCGGCCGTGAACAAATAATTGTTAAAAAGTAACAAGGCGGGGCATGAGGAACGGAGAAGGGAGCGAAAAGGCGGTCGCGGTCATCCGCGGGCATCTTGAGGATCTGCGGGCCGCCAGGCCAAGCGTCGTCAAGGCGGCGGCGCGGTCTCCAAAAGGCGCCAGAACGCTCAACCAGATTCTCGAGGCTTCGCATCGCGTCTTTCTGCGCGAAGGCCATGCCGGCCTGTCGATGCGCAAAGTCGCAGACGAAGCCGGTCTCGCGCTTGGCAACGTCAATTATTATTTCGACTCAAAACGCGCGTTGCTCGAAGCGACTTTGCGCGAAGCGCTCGCCGATTACGTAGAAGCGCATATTCGCGAGTTCGACGAAGGACGCGATGCGCCGATCGACATCCTCCTCAACGTCATCACGTTTTACATTTCGAACGGGCGCGAAAGCTATCCCCTGTTCTTTCAGATGTGGGGCTACGCGGCGAGCGACGAAGGCGCGCGCACGCTCATTCGCGAACTCTATCGACCGATCGGCCGCTTCATATACTACCTTGTCCGCGCAGCGCGGCCGGACGCGTCCGACGCACGCGTGCGGGAGATCGTGCTGCAACTCTTCAGCCTTGAAGAAGGCATGAAGCTGTTCATCGGCATCGGCCCCGATGACGACATCGCCCTGAAATCGGCGGAGGCGCATATCCGGGCGGCGGCGGAAAAAGTCATTCTCTCCTGAAAAGACCGCGCTTGATCGACCGGACGTTTTCCGATCAAGTCGAACTGGCCTTTTGAAGAGGCGAATGCGCATGCGTCGCGCAGGCAGCGCGACACGCTCGTCATGCGGTAATGGGAGGTCGTCATGCCCCGATCATCTATCGACATCCTTATTGAACCGCGCCGCCGCGACCTAGGCGGCTTCGAGGTCGGCCGCGTGCTGCCCTTCGCCAAACGCCGCATGGTGGGTCCGTTCATATTCTTCGATGAAATGGGCCCGGCCGACTTTGCGCCCGGAACCGGCATCGACGTGCGCCCTCACCCGCATATCGGGCTTGCGACCGTCACCTATCTTCTGGACGGCGAAATGCGCCACCGCGACAGTCTCGGCTTCGATCAGGTGATCCGGCCGGGCGACGTCAATCTGATGATCGCCGGCCGGGGCATCGCGCATTCCGAACGCACCGACGATCATCGCCGCCGTAACGGTCAACGCATGCATGGCGTTCAAAGCTGGGTGGCGCTGCCTGAAAGCGCGGCTGAGACGTACCCCGCTTTTCACCATCATCCAAAGGAATCATTGCCGCTTATCGAAACGCCCGGCGTGACGATGCGTCTTATCCTCGGCGAGGCGTTCGGCGCCGTTTCACCGGCGCGAACATTTTCGCCGATTTTCTATCTCGACGTCGACGCGGAAGAAAACGCCGACATCCCGCTGCCGGATGATCATGAGGAACGCGCGATTTTCGTCCTCGACGGCGCGGTTTCCATCGACGGCGATCAGGTCGGACGCGGCGTCATGGCGGTTATTTCCCTGAATGCGACGCCGTCCATTCGCGCGTCGATGCGAACCCGCGCGATGCTGCTCGGCGGCGAAGCGCTCGGCCGCCGGTTCATCTGGTGGAACTTCGTCGCCGCCTCACGGGACCGCATCGAGCAGGCGAAACGCGACTGGCTCGCCTCTTCCGCCGCGGGGTTCAAGGACAGCGCCTTCACCTTGCCCCCGGGCGAGGAAGAATTTATCCCCCTGCCGCAGGACTAGGCCGCGCAGCGGCCTACAGCTACACGGCGGCATGAATGACTGACGCGAACGCACTCGATCTCGCCGGAAAGACCGCGCTCGTCACGGGCGCCTCGCGCGGCATCGGGCGCGCCGCGGCTGTTGCGCTCGCCGGCGCGGGCGCACACGTGCTCGCCCTCGCCCGCACTGTCGGCGGCCTTGAAGAACTTGACGATGAAATCGCCGACGCCGGCGGCAAGGCCTCGCTCATCCCGGCCGACCTGACAGAGTTCGACACCGTCGATCAGCTTGGCCCCGCGCTCGCCAGGCGCTTTCCAAAACTCGACATTCTCGTGCTGAACGCCGGCGCGCTCGGCGAGCTTGCGCCCATTCCCGACATATCGCCCAAAGCGTTTCGGCGCGCTTTCGACGTCAATGTGGAAGCGAACTGGCGGCTGTTGAGAACGCTCGACCCGCTGTTGCGCGCAGCCGGCTCCGCCCGCGTCATCGTCATGACGTCCCGTGTCGGCGGCGAACTCGCCCGCCCGTTCTGGGGCGCCTATGCCGCATCGAAAGCCGCGCTTGAAATGCTCGCCAGGACCTATGCGGAAGAAACGCACAGCGTAGGCGTTCGCGTCGCCATCATCGACCCCGGCGCGATGCGCACGCGCATGCGGGCGGAAGCGATGCCGGGCGAAGATCCTTCAACGCTTCCCGATCCGTCGGAAATCGCGCCGCTCATCCTGAACGCCGCCTCGCCTTTCTACGACGGCCTCGCCGAGAAATTCAAACGCCGCGGTTGAGGCGGCTCACGCCGCGCCTTTTTCCATAACGAGCGTGCGGGTCGGGAACGGAATGCCGACGCCGTCCGCATCGAACTGTTCCTTGACCGCTTTGGTCAGCGCCCATTTGACCGGAAAATAATCTGCGCCCGCGACCCAGACGCGGCAGATGATATCGACCGATGAATCGCCGAGATTATCGACGGCGATCACAGGTTCCGGATCACGCAGCGCCCTTTCCTCTTTCTCGACAACGCTGCGGATCGACCGCATCGCCTGATTGAGATCCGCCGAATACGAAACGCCGAATACGAGGTCCACGCGTCGGGTCTCGCAGCCGGAATAATTGACGATCGGATTGTCCCAGACCATGCCGTTCGGAATGATCACCTTCTTGTTGTCGACGGTTGCAAGCTCTGTCGTGAACAGCGTGATCGCCTTCACCGTGCCGGTGAGCCCGCCGGTTTCGACAAAATCGCCGACGCTGAACGGACGAAACCCGAGCATCATGACGCCGGAGGCGACATGGCCGAGCGTGCCCTGCAGCGCGAGACCGATGGCGAGGCCAGCGGCGCCGATGACAGCGGCGAAGCTCGTCGTCGGCACGCCGAATATGCCGAGCGTCGTGATGACGACAAGCGCGACAAGCCCGTAATAAGCAAGGCTCGACAGAAAACCGCCCAGCGTCGCATCAATGCGGCCGGACCGCATCATCGCCTTCTTCACCAGCGCCTTGATGCGCCCGGCGATCCACAGGCCGACGACAAGAACGACAAGCGCGCCGAGCGCATTGAACAATAGCGGCGTCAATTGCTCGATCGCATTGCGCATGAATGTCATCGCCGCGTCGGCGTCAAGTGATCGAGCATTGTCACTCGCGCTTTGAAACATGATTGTGTTTTCCCATTGCCGCTGCACATGCAGGGATTAATGGCTGAGACTGAGATGACAACCCTCGATGGACCGAAAATTCACTCTTCCGCGAACGGATTTTCCGGCTTGTCGAGAATAAGCCTGATCGGCACGCCCCAGAGATCGAATGATTCGCGAATGCCGTTGACGAGATACCGCCGATAGGCGCCGGGAACGTCGTTCGCACGGGTGCACTTGGCGACAAAGGTCGGCGGGCGCGTTTTCGTCTGCGCGATATAGCGAAGCTTGATCCGCTGGCCGGCGACCGCAGGCGGCGGGTGCCGATCGACCGCCGCTCTCAGCCAGGTGTTGAGATCGGGTGTTTTGATGCGCGCATTCCAGTCGACATAGACGCGCGTCACCGCCGGCAGCAGCTTGTCGACGCCCCGCCCGGTCTCAGCGGAAAAGAATACGACCGGCACGCGCGGCGCCTGTGCAAGATTGTGCTCAGCCGCTTCGCGAACCGCGCGAACGGCTTCGTTTTTGTCGTCGATGAGATCCCATTTATTGACGCCGATGACGAGCGCGCGCCCCTCTCGCAGGACGAGGTCGGCGATCTGGAGGTCCTGTTTTTCGAGCGGCGTTTGCGCGTCAAGAAGCAGGACGACGACTTCCGCGAACTGGATCGCGCGCAGACTGTCTGCGACGGAAAGCTTTTCGAGCTTCGACTGGACCTTCGCTTTTTTGCGCATGCCCGCGGTATCGAACAGCTTGATCGGCCATTCGCGCTCTTCGCTTCGCCATTTGAATTCGATCGAAATCGAATCGCGCGTGATCCCGGCTTCAGGCCCGGTCAGCATTCGGTCTTCGCCGATCAGCCGGTTGACGAGCGTCGACTTGCCTGCGTTCGGCCGCCCGACGATCGCTACGCGAAGCGGTTTAAGCGGGTCATCCCAGGCGATCTCTTCATCAATCTCATGATCGAGATCGCGTTGCGTCGTTTCGATCGCTTCCTCGATCGCCTGCTGCAATTCGCCAAGACCGAGACTGTGTTCTGCCGAAATGGCGATGGGCTCGCCCAGCGCCAGCGACCAGGCGTCGAGAATCCCGCCTTCCGCCGCGGCCGCGCTCTCCGCCTTGTTCGCGGCGAGGATGACCGGCTTGCCGCGTTCGCGCAGCATCTGGGCAAAACGCTGGTCGAGCGGCGTGACGCCGACGCGCGCGTCAATGACGAAGATCGTCGCCGACGCCTCGTCAATCGCCCTTTCCGTCTGCTGGCGCATGCGGCCTTCGAGCGCGGCTTCGGGCGCTTCCTCAAGGCCCGGCGTGTCGATGGCGATAAAGGAAAAGCCGCCGAGCCGCGCATCGCCCTCGCGCCGGTCGCGCGTCACGCCCGGCGTGTCATCGACAATGGCGAG
>JAGRED010000465.1 GCA_020446725.1 Parvularculaceae bacterium
CCGCCACACGACAAAGTGTGAGGCGCGTCCGACATGTCATGCTAGGCTCCGTCCGTTGATCAGGAGACGACCCGCCATGACCGACCGCGACCCCGACGGCCTCCGCCTGCCCATTCGCATCGATACGACGAGCAACGGCGAATTTGCGCCCGTGCCGCTTGAGAAACATAATCTCGCGGCGAACGCGGAGGCGCTGCGAAAGTCCGATGCGAACGCAAGGCGGCTCGGCGTCAGACGCCGCGACTTCATGATCTCCGCCTGCGGCGCCGCGACGACGCTGATTGCGATCAACGAAGCCAACGCCGCCGCCGGAAAGAAGGGCGGCTCATTCGCCGTGCCGAAGGAAGCCGGTCTTGATGTTGACGCGGCGCTCGCCGCGCTCGACGGCGATGAATTCATTTTCGACGTTCAGGGGCATTACGTGAATCCCGAAGGCGCATGGCTCAAAGCCGCCGAGGCGGGCCGCGCCGGGTTCCGCTCGTTTCCGAACGCCTGCATCGCCGCCGAAGCTGACGACGCGAAAGCGCTGAAATGCCTCGGGCCGGACGAATTCATCAAGGATGTCTTCCTTGATTCCGACACCGACATGATGGTGCTTTCTTTCGTTCCCTCAACGCGGGCGAGCGAACCGTTGACGATTGAAGAAGCCGACGCGACGCGGCGCATCGTCGATGCGATGGACGGCGACCAACGGCTGATGCTGCACGGGCGCGTCAATCCAAATCAGGAAGGCGATATCGAGGACATGGATCGCCTCGCCGCCGAATTCCCGATCGCCGCCTGGAAAACCTACACGCAATGGGGACCGGACGGAAAAGGCTTTTTCATGACCGACGATGTCGGCGAGCGGATGATCGAAAAGGCGAAAGCGCTCGGCATCAGGAACATCGCGATTCACAAGGGGCTTTCCTTCGGGCCCCAATCTTTCGAACACTCGACTTGCGCCGATATCGGCGAGGCGGCGTCGCGCCATCCCGATATCAATTTCATTCTTTACCACTCGGGCTTTGATATTCCGACAACGGAAGAGGCGTTCACGCCGGGACAGGGAAAGAAATCGGGTGTCGACGTTCTCTGCCAGTCGCTCCTCGACGCAGGCGTGAAGCCGAACGCAAACGTCTACGCCGAGCTTGGCAGCACGTGGCGCTTCCTGATGCGCGATCCCGACCAGGCGGCGCATACGCTCGGCAAGCTTCTCGCCTATTGCGGCGAGGATAATGTGCTCTGGGGCACCGATTCCATCTGGTACGGCTCGCCGCAGGACCAGATCCAGGCGTTCCGCGCCTTTTCAATCTCCCCCGAATACCGCGAGCGTTTCGGCTATGCGGAACTGACGGGCGCTCTGAAGGCGAAGATTTTCGGCCTTAACGCGACGAAACCATACGGGATTTCGCTTGAGGAGGTTCGAAAGCGCGCCTCAATCGACGCGCTTCAACATCGCCGCCACGCCTATCTTGAGCGCCCCAACCCTTCCTTCGCCACCTACGGGCCGAAAACGCGTCGGGAATTCCTCAATTTCCGCGCCAATGGCGGCTGACGCGCCCGGCGATTCGACGCGAAGAAATACGAATTGTCGCGACAAGGCGTTTGCCGCTAAGGAGAAAGGCGAACGGCGGACAGGCGCGGCATGATTGATTACGACAAAGACAAGCCGATTGCGGTGATGGGGATGTCAGGCGTCGGCAAGACCCGCATCGGGGCCATGCTGCGCCGGGAAGCGAACTGGTTTCATTACTCCGTCGATTATCGCATCGGCACCCGCTATCTCGGCGAAGCGATCGTCGACGAATTCAAGCGCGAAGCGATGAAAGCGCCGCTGTTGCGCGACATGCTGCTTTCGGATTCGATCTACATCTCATCGAACATCACGTTCGAAAACCTTGCGCCGCTGTCGACATGGCTCGGCAAGCCGGGCGATCCGGCGAGGGGCGGCATCGCGTTTGCGGAATATTTGCGCCGGCAGCGCCTGCATCGCGAAGCGGAGATCGCCGCGCTGCTCGACACGCGGCTTTTCGTCGACAAGGCGAAGTCCATTTACGGCTATGATCATTTCATCTGCGACACCGGCGGGTCGATCTGCGAGATCGTCGATCCGGACGACAAAGACGACCGCGTGCTGAAAGCGCTTTCGGAGTCGTGCCTCATCGTTTTCATCGCCGGCGACGATCGGCACGCGCAGGCGCTGAAGGCCCGTTTCGCCAAGGCGCCGAAGCCGATGTACTATAACGAGGCGTTCCTGAAGCGCATCTGGGCCGACTATCTGAGCGCCAAGAACGTCGCAGAGGACAAGGTCGATCCGGACGATTTCATACGCTGGGGTTTTGCGCAGCTGATCGACTGGCGCCGGCCGCGCTACGAAGCGATCGCGCGGAACTGGGGCGTCACGGTCTCGGCGCGCGAAATCGAAAAGGCGACGACGCCGGCGGCTTTTCTCAGCCTCGTCGAAAAAGCGGTCGCAACGCCGTAATCTCGGCTCACGCCGACCGTTGCTCGGGCGCGGTGATATCCTATTTCCAGATCCGTTTGCCCGAGCCCGGCAGCCCGAGGTCAGCCCACATCGCATCGACGCGTTCGATCACGTCGTCGGTCATGCGGATCTTCTCGCCCCATTCGCGCGTCGTTTCGGGCGGCTGTTTATTGGTCGCATCGAGGCCGATTTTCGAACCAAGCCCCGATTGAGGCGAGGCGAAGTCGAGATAGTCGATCGGCGTGTTTTCAATAAGGGTGATATCGCGCGCCGGGTCCATGCGGGTCGAGACCGCCCACATGACATCCTTCCAGTCGCGGGCGTTGATGTCATCGTCAACGACGATCACCCATTTGGTGTACATGAATTGCCGCAAATAGGACCACGCGCCCATCATCACGCGCTTGGCGTGTCCGGGATACGCTTTCTTCATCGACACGACGGCGATGCGATAGGAACACCCTTCAGGCGGCAGCCAGAAATCGACAATTTCAGGAAACTGCTGCTGAAGAAGCGGAATGAAGACTTCGTTCAGCGCTTCGCCGAGAACGCTCGGCTCATCCGGCGGACGGCCGGTGAAGGTTGAAAGGTAGATCGGATCCCGGCGCATCGTGATCGCCGACACGGTGAAAACCGGGAATGTCTCGACCGAATTGTAATAGCCCGTGTGATCCCCATAGGGGCCTTCGTCCGCATAATCGTCGAGACTGACATGTCCTTCGAGGACGATTTCGCTTTCGGCGGGAACCTTCAGCGGCACTGTCTTGCAATCGACAAGCTCGACCTTCCGCCCGCGGAGAAGCCCTGCGAAATGATATTCCGAGAGCGTGTCCGGAACCGGCGTCACCGCCGCGAGAATGGTTCCGGGATCGGCGCCGATGACGACGGCGGCAGGAAGCGGTTCGCGTTTTTCCTTCTTCCAGCGCTGATGATGCTGCGCACCGCCGCGATGGGCGAGCCAGCGCATGATCGTCCTGTTCCTGCCGATCACCTGCATCCTGTAGATGCCGAGATTGAAATCGTCCTCCTTCGTCCCGGAAGGTCCCTTGGTCACGACAAGCGGCCAGGTGATCAGGGGAGCAGGCTCGCCCGGCCAGCAAGTCTGGACAGGCAATTTCGACAGATCGACCTCGTCACCTTTCAAAACGATTTCCTGCGCCGGCGCCGTTCCAATCCTGTGCGTCGACGGGCGCATCGCCATCACGGTCTGCGCGAAGGGAAGAAGCTCCATTGCGTCTTTAAGGCCGGCTGGAGGCTCAGGCTGGCGCAGGAAAGCGAGCGCCGCGCCGACATTGCGCAGCGCATCGGCGTCAGTCCGAGCTCCGTTTCCGTCATTTTCGTCTTGCGGCGCCAATCCGCCCATCGTTATCCCGAGGGCGACGCGTTTCACCGTCCCGAACAGATTGACCAGCACCGGCATCGGCGAGATCGAACCGTCCGCCATGACGGGTTTTTCGAAAAGAACCGCCGGCCCGCCCTCCGCAAGCAGGCGGGTCTGGATTTCGGTCATTTCCAGAACGGTCGAGACAGGGCGCGAGACGCGGCGCAGCTCGCCTTCCGCTTCGAGGCGAATCAGAAAGTCGCGCAGGGACTTGTAGCTCATGAAACCTCGTCCGGCGGCGGTTTGGCGTTAACGCCACCCCCCTTTACCGGCCCTGTTGCGCCCGCGAAAGCCGAAACGGCGCCGGAAAAACCCTCGGTTTGGCGCTGACGGGAACGTGTTCACCGCTTTTTCGGAATCTTTCGGCAAAGATACTTTACGAGCGCCATCAAGCGTCCCTATTTCTGTCTTTATTCGACAGGACGCTCTTAAGTCAGTGTGCGTTGCGTCGTGGAGCGTATCTGGATGTTGTTGCCGATTTTCCATCAGATTCTGGGCGGCGTCCTGGTTGTGTCAGGCGCCATTCTGACGCCGACGCCGCTTCCGATCGGGCTTATCATGCTGACGATCGGCCTCGCTTTGCTGGCCCCCTATGCGCCGCCGGTTCAGGCGCTTATCCGCACCATTCGCCGCAAATGGCCGAACATCGATAAGTCGCTGCGCCGTCACCATCACCGCTTTCCGCCGGTCATCCGGACAACGATCGACAAGACGCATCCGGACGCCGCGCCGGCGGAGTGAACGGCGATTGAAGCAGGCCGCGCCTGCGGCTAATCAACGCCTATGAGAATCGCAATTATCGAGACCGGCGCACCGCCGGAACAGCTGTCAGGCAAGCATCCTTCCTATCCGAAAATGATGGAACGGATGCTGGCGCCTCTCGCGCCCAAATTTTCCTTCACGACCTATGAGACGTTCCGCAACGGCGTGCTGCCGCGCCCGGGCGATTTCGACGGCCTTCTCATCACCGGTTCTCCGGCGGGCGTTTACGAAGACCATGTCTGGATCGCGCCGTTGGAAGACCTCGTGCGCGATACGGCGAAGGCTGGCAAGCCGCAGGTCGGCATCTGCTTCGGCCACCAGCTGATGGCGAAAGCGTTCGGCGGCGAGGTGAAAAAATCCGAAAAGGGATGGGGCGTCGGCGTTCATCATTACGAGGTTGCGGGCGATGCTTCCTGGATGACGCCGGCGAAAGGAAAAATTTCCTGCGCGGTTTCGCATCAGGACCAGGTCATCACGCCGCCCCCGGGCGCGAAAGCGCTCGCCGGCTCCGATTTTTGCGAATTCGGCGCGCTTTCTTTCGCGCAGGGTCCGGCGATCTCATTCCAGATGCACCCGGAATTCGAGCATGATTACGCTGCGGATCTTATCGGCGTCCGGCGCAATCGCTTCGGCGAGACGCTGTCCGAAGAAGGTCTTGATAGTCTCAAGAAACAATCGGATCGCGGCGTCATCGCGCAATGGATCGCGAATTTTCTGACCCAGAATGCCTGATCCGCGCTGCGGCGCGCGCTTTATTTTCGTCACGCGCCGGCGCTAAGCTGCCCGTCGAATGGCGGAGGAAGCCGTGACGGATGCCGATGACCGCGATGCGCTTACGCGCCGTCACGACGGGCGCGGGTTCGAAGAATGCCGCGCCGCTTTCGATCGCGACGGCTATCTTGTTTTCAGGAACGTGCTGACACGCGAAGAGATCTCGCGCGTGCGCGCCGCGCTGGCGCCGCATCTCAGCCGCGATCAGCGCGGTCGAAACAACTTTGAAGGTGTCGCATCAAATCGCGTCTATGCCATGCTTGCGAAATCGCCTGTCTTCGCCGATCTCGTGACACACCCGCTGGCGCTCGCTTTTGTCGAGGCCGACCTTGGCGCTGATTGTCTCTTGTCGGCCTGTCTCGCCATCAACCTGCATCCCGGCGAAACGGCGCAACCATGGCATTATGACGACAGTCATTACGACTGGCCGCGGCCGCGGCCGTCGCTCGGCGTGTCGGCCTTCTGGGCGATCGACGCGACGACGGAAACGAACGGCGCGACGGAAATCATCCCGGGAAGCCATTTATGGGGCGAAACGGGCATCGCCGGCGCGATCAGCGAAACTGATTTCGCAAAATCCGCAACGCTGAACGATGACGATCCCGGCGCGCGCGACGATGCCGTCAAAGCCGTCATGCCGGCCGGCTCGCTCATGATCGCCAAGGGAACCTTATGGCATCGCGGCGGCGCGAACAGATCGAGCGCCGCGCGTCTCATCATCACGCCGCAATATTGTCCGGGCTGGACCCGGCCGCTCGAAAACATGTCCCTCGCGGTGCCGCCGGATGCGGCGCGCAGTCTTCCGCCGCGCGCGCAGGACCTGCTCGGCTACTCGATCAGGCCGCCATTCATGGGCTATGTCGACGGCCGGCACCCAAGACGTTTGCTGGAGCGTGAAACATGACCGGATTGACCCTCGTCATCGGCGACAAAAATCTTTCTTCATGGTCATTGCGTCCGTGGCTGGCGATGAAGCAGGCCGGAATAGACTTCTCGGAACGAAAGATCTTGCTCGATCGGCCGGAAACGAAGTCGGAGATCAGGAAATATTCTCCGTCCGGACGCGTCCCCTGTCTCATCGACGGCGACATCGCGATCTGGGATTCCCTGTCGATCTGCGACTATCTCGCCGAGAAATTTCCGGACAAGCATCTTTGGCCGAAAGACCCGAAGGCGCGCGCGCTGGCGCGAAGCGTTTCGGCCGAGATGCATTCAGGCTTCGCCGCCCTGCGCAGTCTCTGGCCGATGAATTTCGTGCGCGAAGACATGCGTCACCTCACCTATGGGGTCGATGACGACATCGCCCGCATCGCCGAGATTTGGGAATCGGCGCGGCGCGATCATGCGGCGGGCGGTCCGTTTCTCTTCGGCGCTTTTTCGATCGCCGACGCGATGTATGCGCCGGTCGTGTCGCGCTTCGTCACCTACGGCCCGGTCGTCCTTCCGCCCCGCGCCGCCGAATGGTTCGCGACGATGCGGTCCCTTCCCGCAATGAAGGCCTGGGGCGAGGGCGCGGCGGCGGAAACGGCCTGAAATACAGTTGCGGCGGGCCTGTTGCGGCGAACCGGCGGACGCTCTATCTCCGCCCCTATGAAAGCATCCGACGCCCAATCCGTCCTTCAATCCGTCCTTGACGCCGCTCGACGCGCCGGCGCGGACGCAGCGGACGCCGTTCTCTATCATGCGGTTTCAAGCGGCGTTTCCTACCGACTCGGCAATCTTGAAGACGTCGAACGGTCGGAAGGGCTCGACCTCGGCGTCCGCCTGATGTTCGGCAAGCGCCAGGCGAGCGTATCGACGACGGACATTTCGAAGAGCGAACTCGCCGCTCTCGTCGAACGCTGCGCCGCAATGGCGAAGGCCGCGCCGGAAGATCCCTATGTCGGTCTTGCGCCGGCGACGCGCCTTGCAAAACCGCCTTTTCCCGATCTCGATCTCGGCGATTACGCCGAACCGGCGACCGAAGTCCTCAAGGAGCGTGCGCGGGCATGCGAGGAAGCTGCGCTCGCGATTGAAGGCGTCGTCAATTCGTCCGGCGCCGGCGCCTCTTACGGCGAAGGCCGGAAATGGTTCGCGACGAGCGACGGCTTTTTCGGCGAATCGGGCGGCTCGCATCATTCAATTTCCGCCAGCGTCATCGCGCAGGACGCAAACGGCATGGAGACCGATTACGATTACGATTCAAAGACGCATCTCGCCGATTGCCGCAGCCCCGAGGAAATCGGCAGGCGCGCCGGCGAGCGCACGGTTGAACGGCTGTCGCCGAAACGGGTGAAGAGCCAGACGGCGCCCGTCATCTTCGACAAGCGACTTTCGAACTCTCTGGTCGGCCATCTATCGGGCGCCGTTAACGGCGGCGCGATCGCGCGCGGCGTTTCCTTCCTGAAGAACAAGCTTGGCGAGCGCATTTTTCCGGCCGACGTCACCATTGTCGATGATCCTTTCATCAAGCGCGGTCACGGCTCGCGGCCTTTTGACGGCGAAGGCGTCCGCGCTGAGGCTTTTGATCTGATCGATGACGGCGTTCTCACCCAGTGGTTTTTGAATTCCGCCCAAGCGCGGCAATTGAAACTCGAAACCAACGGCCGGGCGACGCGGGGCGTCTCCGGAGGGCCCGGATCGGGGTCGACCAATCTTTACATGAAAGCCGGCGCCAAAACGCCGGCCGATCTCCTTAATGACGCCGGGACAGGCCTTCTCGTCACCGACATGTTCGGACCGCAGGTCAACACGAACACCGGAGACTATTCGGTCGGTTGTTCCGGCTTCTGGTTTGAAAATGGCGAGCGGCGACATCCGGTGAGCGAAATCACCATCGCCGGCAATCTTCTCACCATGTTCGGCGGCCTTATCGCCGCAGACGATCTTGAATTTCGCGGCTCGATCAATGCGCCTTCATTATTTGTCGGCGCAATGACGATCGCCGGCGACTGAATACAATAATTGGAGCGCGAAGTGAGTAACGGACAGTTGTTGCATCTCGTTTTCGGCGGCGAGCTTGAAAACCTTGAAGAAGTCAAATTCCGCGATTTGAGCAGCGTTGATTTCGTCGGCGTTTTTCCGAGCTATGCGGACGCTGAAAAAGCCTGGCGCGCCAAGGCGCAGGAAACGGTCGATAATGCGCATATGCGCTATTTCATCGTCCACCTGCATCGGCTGCTCGATCCTGACGGCGACGGGAAGTTCTAATTGCCAACGCCGCTCACCCGCGAGGAATTTCAGACGCCTGCGGGTCGGCGGCGCGCCATGCGCGACTTCCTGTTCGGCGATCATGCGATCATCCGCGCCTGCTACGACAATACGCATGAGATCGCGCCCGGCGTTTATCGCTCCTATCAGCCCTCGCCGGCGCGCCTTGAAAAATGGGCGCGGCGCGGCGTCAAAACGATCGTAAATCTGCGCGGACCGAAACCTAGCGCGGCGCTGATGCTTGAGGAAGAAGCCTGCGCGCGCCTTGGCCTCACACTTGAGAATTTCCGCATCTTTTCGCGCGAGGCGCCGTCTTACCAAACGCTTTCCGGCGCGCGCGATCTTTTCAACCGTATCGAGCATCCGGTTCTTTTTCACTGCAAATCGGGGGCGGACCGCGTCGGCGTCATGGCGACGCTTTATCTTTTCTTCGCCGGCGAGACGCCGCTCGACATCGCATTGAAACAGCTTTCGCTGCGATACGGCCATGTGAAGCAGGGCAAAACCGGCGTCATCGACGCCGCCTTCGAGCGCTATCTCGATCACGCACGCGCCAACGCGATTTCCCTGTCCGACATTGACGCGTTTTTTAACTGGGCCGCGTCTGACGCTTATGACCCCGTCGCCGTCAAGCGCGACTTTCTCGGAAACTGGTGGGGAAACTTCCTGACGGAACGCGTTCTGCGCCGGGAATAGGCCTATTCCACGATCACCGCAGCGCCTTGCAGTCTGGAGACTTTCGAATAATAGCCGCCCTTGGCGAGCAACGATTCGTGGCGGCCGCTTTCAACGACGCGCCCTTTTTCAAGCGCGACAATCATGTCCGCTTTCCGGATCGTCGCGAGCCGATGTGCGATGATGATCGTCGTGCGGCCTGTTGAAAGGCGCGCCAGCGCACCCTGGATCGCCGCTTCCGATTCCGCATCAAGCGCCGAAGTCGCCTCATCGAGCAGGAGGATCGGCGCGTCTTTGAGAAAGGCGCGCGCAATCGCGATGCGCTGGCGTTGCCCGCCGGAAAGATTGGCCCCGCCCTCGCCGACAATCGACTCATAGCCGTCAGGAAGCGCGCGTATGAAGTCGTCGGCGGCCGCAGCTTTTGCGGCGGCGGCGATTTCGTCACGCGTCGCCCCGAGCCTGCCGAAACCGATATTCGCCGCGACGGTGTCATTGAACAAAACGCCTTCCTGCGCGACGAGGGCGATATTCCGGCGCAGCGAATTGAGCGTGATCGTTCCGATATTCCGGCCGTCTATGGCGATTGCGCCGGCTTGCGGCTCGTAAAGGCGAAGAAGAAGGTTGAACGCAGTCGATTTGCCGGCGCCCGATTCCCCGACAAGCGCGACGGTCTTGCCAGCCGGAATGTCGAGCGAAAACCCGTCAAGCGCGCGCCGGGCGCCGTCATAGGAGAACGCAACGTCGCGAAAGGAAACCGCGCCAGCCGGGACCGCAATATCTTCCGCGCCCGGCTTGTCCGCGATCGCCGGCGTCAGATCGACAAGATGGAGCATTTCTTCAAGCGCTCCGAACCCTTCCTGCGCCACCGCATTCAGGGTCGACAGGCCGCGCGCCGGCTGCGACAGCATCAGCAGCGCGATGATGAAGGAAATGAATTGCGGCACGTTGAGCGCCCCGGCTGATATTCTCAACGCGACGACGGCGATGACGACGGCGAGAGCGACAGACCCGACGAAGAAAATGAATGGTTCGTTGAGCGCCCGCAGGCGCGCCATGCGCTGCAACGTTTCAAGACGCGCATCGAACCCTTTCCGGCTCTCTTCAACGATGTGCGATTGAAGATTGTATGCGCGGATCATGCGCCCGCCGGCGACGGTTTCGCCGGTCGTCGCCGCGATCTCGCCGAGTTGTTTTTGCGCGTCGCGCGAGGTCTTGCGCAAATGCGCGCCGATGCGCGCAACAGGCCAGCCGATGACGGCGTAGATGAGGATGACGACCGCGAAAAGCGCCCAGTCATACCAGACCATAACCGCGCAGAGAGCGATGAGGGTCAAGAGATCGCGCACCGCCGTCAGCGCGCGCGTCAACGTTTCGCGCAGAACGGCGACGCCGTTTGTCAATCGGCCGATCGACTGCCCCTGACCGAGCGCGCGCAATTGCGCGTCGTCAATCGCGACAAGCTTCGCCGTCATGTCATGCTGGAGGTCCCGCAGGGCGAGTAGCGCCGCCGATGCGGAGAGCCGCGCCTGCACATATTGCGCGGCAGCGTTGGCGAGCCCGAGGGCGATGATGACGACCGGCCCCCAGAGGCCGACCTTTTCAGGCAAGCCGGCAATCGTCGGCGCTTCGCCCGAAAGGCGCGCATTGATCCACTCGACCCCGGCGGGGATGGCGGCGGCGGAGGCCGCGTAGACGGCCATGGCGAGAAGGGCGAGGCCGAGTTTTCCGCGATATCGGCTGAGATAGTCGCGCCACAAACGCGCCGCTAGCGCTGACGAGCTGGCGCTCGATTTTTCGAAAAGGGGGTTGCGGCGGGGCACCGGTCTCGGCTTTCTCTATCGCTCAATTGTCAGGCCATGCGCCCGGCGAGGCAAGCCCCCGGCCGGTTCAAAGCGCGGCCAAGCCTTTGACAGGGAACGGATTTTATTATCGTGGCCGGCGGCGGTTCCTTAACCAGACGGATCTTGCGATCGCGGGCCGCAGGCGCCGCGGCGAGCGGCGCCATCGCCTTCTATATCCGCCTGATCGAGGCGACCTCGTCAAAAGCCTATATCGGCCGCGAGCACACCGACGCCCTGCTGAAATCCGACAAGGGCTTCATTATCGCCTTCTGGCATTCGCGGCTGTTGATGGGCGCCGCCTTGCGCGGCGAAACCGACAAGCCGGTCAAGATGCTGATTTCGACCCATCGCGACGGCGAGATCATTGCGCGGGCGGTCAAGGGATTCGGCGTCGAGCTGATCAGGGGATCGGCGGCCGACCCCAAAAAACCGGAAAAAAATAAATCGGGCGCGCCGGCGGTCGTGGAAATGATCGCGGCGCTGGAAGCGGGCGCGATTGTCGGCATGACCCCGGACGGGCCTCGCGGCCCCGCGGAAATCGCCAAGATCGGCGCCGTCAAGCTCGCCGCGCGGACCGGCGCGCCGATCCTTCCCGGCGCTTATTCCGCCTCGCGAGGACGGCGGCTTGAAACCTGGGACCGGTTCCTGCTCGCCGCGCCTTTTTCGCGCCTCGCCTTTGCAGCCCGCCCGCCGATCCATGTAGAACAGGGAACGGACGCGGCCGGCCTTGAGGCGTCGCGCCTGCGGCTTGAAGCGGAATTGAACGAAGCGGCGCGGATCGCGGATGACGCGGTCGGGCGCGCTGATTGAAGCGAGTGAGAGAGTGACGACAGCGACGGTCAGCGAACCGATCGGCCTAAAGATCTATCGCGCAGCGAGCTGGGCTTCCGGACCCGTCGCCGAAATGCTGCTGCGACAGCGGTTGAGGGAAGGCAAGGAAGACCCGGCGCGCATGCGGGAGCGGACCGGGCTTGCCGGGCGCGCGCGTCCGGCAGGCGAGCTGTGCTGGATCCATGGCGCGAGCGTCGGCGAATCCCTGTCCGTGCTGCCGCTCGTCGAGCGGTTCACGCGCGACAACCCCTCGCTGAATATTCTCGTGACGACCGGCACGGTCACCTCCGCGAAGTTGATGTCGGAACGCCTGCCGAAAGGCGCCATCCATCAGTTCATTCCGGTCGACCATCCGCGTTTCGTGCGCGGCTTTCTCGATCACTGGCGGCCCGATACGGCGATCTTCGTCGAATCGGAGTTCTGGCCGAACCTGCTGATTGAGACGCGCCAGCGCGCCAAGCGCATGGCGCTCGTCAATGGCCGCGTCTCCCCGAAATCCTACTCCGAATGGAAAGGAAAGCCGCAATCAATCCGTTTTCTCCTTTCGCATTTTGACCTGCTGATCGCGCAGGATCATCAGAATGCGGAAAGACTGACGGCGCTTTCCGGCCGCGACGTCGTCAGCTACGGCAATCTCAAGAACGCCGCGCCGCCGCTGCCCGGCGACGTCCGGGAAGAAGCGCGGCTTCTCGCTGTTCTCGACGGCCGGCCGTTCTGGCTCGCCGCCTCAACCCATCCCGGCGAGGAAGAGGCGATCTTTGCAGCGCATAAAGCCCTCAAAACCGAACACCCTGATCTCGTTACTTTTCTCGCCCCGCGCCATCCCGAACGCGGCCAGGAAGTCGCCGACCTCGCCGCCGCCGCGGGCGTCGTCGCCAAACGGCGCTCGAAAGGCGAGGCGATCGATCGCAACACGGACTTTTACATCGCCGACACGCTCGGCGAACTCGGCATCTTCTACCGCGTCGCCAATGCGACCTTTGTCGGCGGAAGCCTCGTCGAGAAAGGCGGTCACAATCCGCTTGAGCCGGCGCGCCTCGGCTGCGCCATCCTTCATGGGCCGCATATTTTCAACTTCGTCGAGACCTATGCCGACATTCGCGGCGCCGGCGGCGCCGCGCTCGTGCGCAATGACAGAGACCTCGCTGTCGCCCTCAAGCGCCTGTTCGCCGACGACAAGACGCGCCAGGCGATGGCGGACACGGCGCGCAATGCGGCGAAAGCAAGCGCTGAGAGAGTGCTGTCCGATGTCGTCGGGGCGCTCAATCGCAAATTTGCGGCGCAATGAAAGAACCCTGGTTCTGGCGTGACAACTCGATGGCGGCGAGCGCCGTCGGCGTATTGCTCTCGCCGCTCTCTTTCCTTTACGACGCCGGCCAGCGATGGCGCGCGGCGACAACGCGCGCGTCGCGCGCCGGCGCGCCCGTCATCTGCATCGGCAACGCGTCGCTCGGCGGAACCGGCAAGACGCCATTCGCCCTGATGCTGAACGCGCTCCTGAAAGAGCGCGGCCTCGTTGCGCATTTCGCAACAAGGGGCTTCGGCGGCGCGCTCGAAGGCCGGGTCAGGGTCGATGAGACGCACACGGCCCGCGACGTCGGCGATGAGGCGCTGCTGCTTGCGAGGGCCGCGCCCACTTTTGTCGCCAGGAACCGTCTCGCCGGCGTTCGCGCCGCCGCTTCCGGCGCCGATATCGTCATCATGGATGACGGGTTTCAAAACCCGTCGGTGGCGAAGGATTTTTCGATCCTGATCGTCAACAGCGCGGATCATTCAGCCGGCCGCCGGGTATTTCCCGCCGGTCCGATGCGCGAGCCGTTGAAACGGGCGATCGCGCGCGCCGACGCGCTGGCGCTGAATGGCGATTTGGGCGGACATCTCGACACTGCGGGAAAGCCCCTATTCCGCCTGGCGACGCATATCGTCGATGCGCCTGCGCCGCAAAAAGTCATCGCCTTTTGCGGCATCGCCAACCCCGCACGCTTTTTCGACAGTGTTGACCGGGCCGGCATGTCGATGGCGGGCAAGATCGCCTTCGCCGATCATCACCCTTTCACGCCCGGCGATATCGCCATGTTGCGCCAGCGCGCGAAACGCGAACACGCCCGGCTGATCACGACGGAGAAGGATTTCGTACGATTGCCCGCGGACGCGCGCGCCGACGTCATGACGCTTGAAATCGCTATGACGCTTGACGATCCGGCCGGTCTCGTCGACCTCATTCTCACGAAGATCGGAAAGAGTGCGTGAGCGCCGCAAGCGACATCGACATTCCGCTGCCTGAGCCGCGATCGAACCGGCCGGTGACGCTCGCTCATCGCGCGGAGTTTGCGATGGCGTTGGCGCTGGGCGCGTTCTTCAGACTGGTCGGCGTCGACGCCGCCTCCGCAATCGCCGGACGCTTCACGCGCACGCTCGGCCCGTTGATTGCGCCGATCCGGCACCGCGCGCGCACCAATCTGAAAATCGCCTTTCCGGAGATGGGCGACGCGGAAGCTTCTGCGATCATTCGCGATGTCTGGGAGAATCTCGGGCGGACAACCGCGGAATTCGCCCATCTCGACAAATTCGATCCGGACGCCGCGGACGCCCGCGTCGACATTATCGGCCGGGACCGGCTCGAATCGATTGCGCAGGGAGACCGGCCGGCGATTTTCGTTTCCGGTCATTTCGGCAATTGGGAAGTGATGTCGATCGCGCTTCATGCGGTCGGCGTCGATTACGGCGTCATCTATCGCGCCGCGAACAATCCGCTGATTGACGCCCTGATCATTCGGGAACGCGCGCGCGTCATGTCGCGCCGGCAGATCCCGAAAGGAAAGCGCGGCGGACGAGACATGATCGATGCGCTGAAATCCGGCGCATCCCTCGCCATGCTCGTCGATCAGAAACTCAATACGGGCGGCATCCCCTCGCCCTTTTTCGGCAAGGCCGCGATGACGGCGCCGGCGGCGGCCCGCCTTGCGCTCAAATACGCAGCGCCCGTGATCCCGATCGAAATCGAACGCATCAAAGGCGCGCGGTTTCGCGTGACCGCGCATCAGCCGATCGCCTTCGCGCCGTCCGGCGATATCGGCGCCGATACGCAGGCGCTGACCGATCGCATCAATCTTGAAATTGAAAAAATCATCCGCGCGCGTCCCGGCCAGTGGCTGTGGCTGCATCGACGCTGGGGCAAGGAAGAATACCGCTAAAGCGCATGCCGAAAAGCATGAACGGTTTTCGGGCAATTGCGCGTCAAAACAAGATATCGCAAGCCAGCTGACGCGGGCTCTGAATGAGGCGCCTGCATCACGCCTGCGCGCGTTCGGGTTTCTGTCTTTTTTCTAGTCTTTTCGCGGGATCCAGCCGCAAACGGCGCCCATATTTTTTTGCAAGGGGGCGCCACATTGACGACGGCGCAAAATCGCCTGTCGCGCGAAGGGAGCTTCAATCGCGCGGGCGATTGTTCATCGCATCCGGACAGCCCGAGACCGAACAGGACGCAAGGTTCATTTGTCAAAGAGCCGGCGCGCCGAATGAAACAGCGCGCCCATAACAAAAATCGGCGCCGCCCCGAGGAGCGCCGCCGACAGGTTTGATCCAAGGGCAGGACGCGTTTGCGATCAAGCCCCTTTTTTGGCGAATGTTGCGCGTGAAAAATCACGTAACCGGGGAATTCGTCACCCCGTTTGCCGTGCTGCTACTCGGATGCGCTCGCGCACTCGCC